>CACYCQ010000327.1:0-2154 GCA_902772995.1 uncultured Eubacteriales bacterium | reverse complement strand
GTGCAGGTGAGCAGTTTTGCATTGACGCCAAAGGAGCTCAGGGTCTGGATCAGCTTTGCGCCGCCTTCCTCGTCCCGTTTGGCCTGGTCCGGATCCGGCTCGGCGCTGCGGGTGGACAGCATGTCAAGCGGCGGCGGCGTATAGGGCGGCGGGAGCGGGATCTCCTGGTCCTTCGGCTTGTCCGGGCGGACAAGGGGCGCGGCGTCGATCCGCTGATCCCTCAGCTGCACCATGCCCCGGTCTTCCCGGGCGCCGGGTACCGGCTCCATGGGAATCGTGATGATCCCGGGAGCGCGGGACTCAGGCCGCGCCCCGGCTTCCTGCAGGGCTTCGGATGCCCCGCTCTCCCCGGATTCCATCCCGGCGTCCTCGCCCTCCCAGGGAGCAGAAGCCTCCTCCAGGTCCCCGGTTTCCGGGCTGTCGGAGACGGGCACCTCCTCCCGGTCCCAGGGCTCCTGCGTTCTCCCGCCCAGGGGAGGATCCGCGGGGGAGGGTTCCACAGTCCCGAGTTCAGAAGCGGAGATCTCCTGCGGGTTCCGGGCCGACTGGAAGCCGGGAGCGCCTGTGACAGGGCCATCCTGCGGCGTCCACGTCCCGGAGGTGTCCGGGGCGGCGGCCGCCGGGCGGATCTGGCTCCGTTCCCGGCGCCTGCGGTGGGTTTCCGCGGGTTCCGGAGCGGAGGCGAACACGGGCGGCGCCAGATCGGCCTCCTCCGGACCCGTCCAGACCTTCTCTCCCCCCGCATCGTCCACGGCATCCTGGGCAAGGGTGCTCTGCGGCGCCCTCCAGACCTCCTGGGCCGGCTTCGCGGGCTCCGGCTGCACAGCGGGACCGGGGGCCTCCCTTTCCGGCTCCGTCCAGGGCCTGTTTTCCTGTTTCGGCTCCGGATCTGCCGCGAAGCTTCCGCCTGCGCGGCTCCAGTCCGTCCTCTCCGAGGAGAGGGCCCGGTCCGCCCAGTTCTCCTCGGCATCCCTGGCCAGCGTGGTTCTGCCCTGGTAGCTGCTCACCGCCGCGCCCGTCAGGGCCGCAGCCGCCCCGGCTGCCGCGGCGGCTTCCGCCGCCGTCCCGCCGTCCTGTCCGGGATGGGCATTCATGCCGTGATAGAAGGCGTACTCCGCCTCTTCCCGGGTAAAGCCGGGCTGTTTCTGTTCCCCGTTTTCCCCGGGATAGAACTCATTGTCCCTTTCGATATAGAGATCATGCTGCTCCCCGAAGGCGGGAACCGGTCTGAGGGCCGGCGGTGCGGGATTTTCCCGGGGAGCTTCCACCGTCTGTGCCTTCTTTTTCTTCTTTGGCCGGAGAGCGGGCTTCGTTTCCGGGGCAGGCTCCCCGCTTTCCTCTTCACGGGGCTTTGGGGCTTCCTGCACCGCCTCCGGCTGACGGGGCTTTTTGCCCCTGGGTGCCTGCTGCGGTTCCTGCCTGACAGGGGCGGGCGCCTCCTCCTCGGGTTCTTCTTCGTCCTCCTCGTGATAAAGGAAGTCATCCTCCTCCTCCCGCAGGGCCTTCCGCTCCGCCAGACGCTGAGCAATGCGCTCCCGCAGACCGACAGCCTTTTCCGCCGCCTCATCCCCCACATTGGTAAAGGACAGGCCGGTCATGACCATCACCGCGCCCAGAATGCCAAAGGCCACGACGACAAGGGACCCCCAGACATTCAGCAGGCGGAACAGCGGATACCCCGGCAGCGCGCCGATGAGTCCGCCGCCCTGGGCGGAAAATTTGCCCAGGTTGTAGGCTTCACTGACAAAGGGCACAAAGCCCATTTCCTGCCCTGACCCGGTGAGGCTGTCCTGGATGCCCTTGGCGGACATCAGGGCCAGCCCTGTTTCCACCAGGATAAAGATGACGATGGAACAGACCAGCGTACGGCGCGACACCAGGCTGCGTCCAAAAAAGACGAGAACCACACCGCTTGCAAGCAGCATGAGGGGAAGCATCACGCACAGCATTCCCCCGAGTCCCCGAATCAGGAGTCTGGCCGAATCCAAAAGTCCTCCGTTGGACGAGGAAAACAGGCATGCCAGGGTCAGCAGCCCCACGCAAAACAGGGAGATGCCTGCAATGCCCCCCATTTCCGTCTTTTTGGGTCTCGCCTGACCGGTCTTCCCCCTGCGGCCGGTCACCTTCCTTTTCTTCTGATTACGATCCGATGCC
>CACYCQ010000326.1:0-5874 GCA_902772995.1 uncultured Eubacteriales bacterium | reverse complement strand
ATCAGGATCTCCGTCATGACCACGCCGGTAATGGAACGGTCCCGCGCGCCGATGGCCTTGAGCAGGCCGATCTCCTGGCTGCGCTCCATGACGGATGCGCTGACCAGATTGGAGATGCCCAGGGCTGAGCCGATGAGGCTCAGGGCGGTGATCAGGATCATGAGCAGCTTTGTCTTGTCCAGGATCGTGCCCTCGCTCTGCGCCACCTTCCGCACAGCTTTGGCGACAGAGCCGGTGATGACCTCCTGAATCTGGTAGCAGATGGCGCTGACGTAGGCCGTGCAGTACCAGGTTTCATAGTCGCGGCCGGACAGGGCGGCGGGATTGCGGGCCGCCCTGCGGGCCAGCTCGTTGTCCGGCGTGGTCAGGGCGGACACTTCGATGGAGCCCACCTTGTTTTCGCGGCCGGTCAGGTCCTGCACCAGGTCCAGGATGCCGAAGAGCCGGTTGTCCTCATCGTCGCCCGCTTCGTAGATGCCCGCGATGGTCACGTCCCTTTCTCCCCGGGCGGCGGAGAGATGCACCCTGTCGCCCGCGTGCCAGCCCATCGCTGCGGCCAGTTCCGCACCGGCCATCACCTCGGAGGCCGCGCCGTCATCCTTCTCATCCAGCCAGCGGCCTTCCGTCACGTCCCACCAGGAGCGCATCCCCACCACTCCCGCATCCAGGCTTTCGCCGGTAGGCAGGTCGAGGTGATGGTTGAACCATGTGCCCGTCATTTTCACGGCGGAACCGTCCGGCAAAGTGACCTGGGTGTCCAGATAGGGCGTAAAGTCCACGATATTGAAGGCCCAGAAGATGGTTTTCAGCTTCCCCAGTTCATCCTCCCGCAGATACGCCGTGTTCAGCTGCGCCCCGTCCCCGACGTCGTAAATATCGGAGAGGAGCGAGGAATCCTTGGGCCTGACCACAATGTTGGCCCCGTAGTTTTTCAGTTCCTTGTTCACCTTTTCTTCCACGCTCAGCACCACGTTCAGCATCCCCGTCGCAAGGGACGCGCCCAGGGCAATGGTCAGCGCGATCAAAAGCATTTTGCCCCTCTGGTGAAAGAGCACGCCGCGGATCATTCGAAACAGCATATTGAGTCCTTTCCGTGAGAAACCGTTCTTCGGAACCCCGGGTCCGGTCCCCCCGCTTCCTTCAGGGACACGGGGAAACCCTTCCTTTTCGTCCCGCGGACAGCGTCCCCCTCTTATCTGAATTCCTTCTCGGCCGCCACAAGATCGCTCAGCATGAAAACGAGGTTCCCGTCCTTCACTTCATACCTGAGGGGGATGGGATTGCAGCCGCCCTTGAAGCCGATGGTATTGATGTTCATCACCACGTCGCAGCGCTTGCAGACGATCTGCCCGTTCCGTTCAAAGTATCCCGCGTTGCCGCAGACCTCGCAGGCATCCAGCCCCACGCCAAAGGCCGCGGAATTGGGCTTTTTCACCACGATCCAGCGGACATTGACATTCTTTTCCGTTCTGTACTCAAAGCGGTGCAGGTGTCCGTCGCTGACGCTTTCCATGGGCACCAAAGCGGCGCCGGCTTCCCGGTCCACGGTGAAGGCTTCCGGAGACGACAGCTCCACCTGCTTCGTGTCACCGGTTTTCACCGCAGTCAGAATCACCGCGCACAGCAGGACGCAGACCAGGATGCCTGCCGCCCCCCTCCTCCATTGCCTGTTCCGGGCCTTCAGCTTGCGCAGCTGGGCGGGGTTGTCACAGGTCTCCCTGATGACCATGCCCTGGCGGAACAGGCAGATGGCCAGCACCGCGGCAATGCCCGCCGCGATCCAGACCGCCAGCATGGAATGACGGGTGGTGAACATCATCCAGCTGCCGATCCAGCCATATGCCGCATCCGTGTACTTCACGGGCCATTTCAGCCATTTTGCCCGGTTCACCCAGGGGGCAAAGAACCGTCCGAAGCAATATGCGGCAAAGGAAAGCGCTCCTGCATTCAAGGACAGCGGAACCAGGCCGTACTGCTTTATCTGAAGCGCGCAGCGGGAAAGCAGGCGCGAATAGACCAGCATCAGCACCAGCGCGCCCAGCCATCCTGCCATGCGCACCATATAATATGAAGAAAAATATCCCTGTCCCATGGTGTTGAAGCTGAACGGGTACAGCAGCACGCCAGGCAGGGAATAGAACACCAGCGTCGCTGACAGAAGGGAGCCCGCGGCGCAGAGCATCATCCTCCCCGCGTCTTGTCTGCCGTCTTCCTTTCGGCCAAAGAGAACCGTCAGCAGCAGGACCAGAGCCGTCAGCAGCAGAACGACCGCGTAAATTCCATGGTTCCAGCGGCTGGAAATGATGAGCCGGGTGTTGTGCTTCACGGCTGCCAGGGCGACGGACGCCAGATTCCCCGCGCCAAGAACGATTCCGTGGATCCTCCGTCCCTTCCGGTCCAGCAGCCGGGACAGCATGGCGTGCATGAGGGTGGTCAGAGTAACGGCAAGAAACAGGTCCTGCGTCACCATCCAGAGATACTTGAACACAAGAAAGCCTCCAAACAAACAGGTTCCAGAACATAAGCAGAGAGAACAGCACTCAAAGTACAGCGCTCAGATGCTTCGTCTGAATTCTGTACTATGAATTCTGTTCTCTGTGTTTTCCGCCAGCAGCATGCCATCCCCCGCGGATGGCATGCCGCTTCATTGTGCGGTGAAGGGAATCACCATTCCTTGACGAACTTCCAGCCGGTCCAGGTGGCGGTCAGGGGTTCGGTCCAGAATTCCTTGGCTTCCACGCCGGTCTCGGAGTCCACATGGAGCAGATAGCCGTTTTCAGCGGGGCTCTTGATGGACAGGGTGATGGAATACTCGCCCTCAGGCAGGGGAATATTGTTGCCATAGTGGGGGCCGTCGCTGGCAGCCATGGGCATCATGGAGCCGGAGTACACTTCCTTGCCGTCCTTGTCCTTGATGACAAAATCGATGCTCAGGTAGGGCACCCAGCCGTCCACAGGGAAGCCATAGGGATTCTCGTTGGCGGTCAGGTCCACTTCGATATGCAGGTCGGAGCCCTCCTTGGGGGTCGCGTTTTCGGCGGGCGCCATATCCACAGGCTGGAAATACACCATCGACATGGTCATGAAGCCGACTTTCTGCTCGCCTTCAACGCCAAGCTCGTATTCATCGAAGCCCGCTTCCTCTTCAGCAAGGCCGAAAGCGCACACGCTCATCAGAATCATCGCAGCCAGCAGGGCAAGAAACTTTTTCATTGTTGAATCCTCCTTCATTGCTTTTCAATGTATCTCCTACGCGGGCTGCGCGGGGCAGCTTCGCGGGGGGTTCGCCGTCATTTGGAGCACTTCGCCTTCAGGTGCTCAATTTCCACTTTCAGGGTGTCGATTTTTCCGCGGTAGTGGGCAACCAGGAATGTGACCAGCAGGATGATCCCCAGAATCAGCTGAGGCACCAGGGTTTCCATCCAGGGATACACGCCAAAGATCTGGATCACATCGTTTTCCGGCACGCCGGGCACGCGCAGCGTCAGGTCGAACACGTTGCCCTCCGCCAGTTCCTTGATGCCGCTGCCCAGGAAGCTGACGCACATCACGGCCATGAGAATGGACGTGGCGGTAAAGAAAATCCGGATGGGCAGCCGGATGGACAGCTTCGTGATGGCCAGGAACACGAACACCAGCACCACACAGCCTGCGGCAAAGCCCGCCCACACCATGCCGGGATTGCCCTCCGAGAGCATCGGCTGGTAGAACAGCACCACTTCCGCGCCTTCCCGGAATACGGAGAGGAAGGCGGTAAAGGCCAGGGCAAAGGAACTGCCCTGTTCCATGGACGACTGCACCCTGCCGTCGATGTACCGGCTCCATGATTCAGCCTCCGCCTTTGAAATCATCCAGTTGCTCACATAGAACAGCACGCATACGGCAATCAGGGCGGTAATGCCCTCGATGACCTCCTGTGCCAGTCCCGCGCCGACAAACGCCTGCTTGGCCCAGGAAAGCACGGCGGCGGCGACAAAGCTGGCCGCCACACCGCTGACCGCGCCGATATACACGTTTTTCAGGCTCTTTCCGTTACCGCTCTTGACGAGGTAGGCGATGATGGCCGAGATGACCAGGATGGCCTCAAGCCCCTCGCGGACGATGATGCCGAATGCGCCCAGGAACGTGAGCAGCCGGGGGTCGGACGGCTTCTTTTCCTCCTGTGCCCGGGCATCCGCATCTCCGCTTTCCGCCGCCAGCGCGGCCCTGGCCTCCTCCGCCTGGGCGTCCAGCGCCCTGGCCTGCCTGAGCACCAGGTTCTTTGCCCCGTCGGTGGTGGTGCGGTATTTGTTTTTCTGATACTTCGTGTCTCCGGAAGCGATCAGGGAGCGCAGATCGGAGAAGTACCCGTCCATTTTCTGCCGGTCCTTCAGCGACAGATCCGTGTAGATCCTGTGGTTTAGGCCGGATTCCTCATACACGGAATAGTAGGCCGTATTCAGGTTGTCCCGCGCGGCTTCAAAGTCCCTGTCCACATATCCCATATAGGCCGTGTCCAGCAGCTCCTTCACCAGCGTCGCCGCCTCGTACCAGCTGGCATATTTCTGCGCCGCGCCGGGATCGGCCGAGTATTCGGGATACGGATCGGCGGATACCGGCTCGCCCCGTTTGTAATACCTGGTTTCGCTCTGCACGCCGCCCTGCATCCCTGCCAGCTTGTTGCCATCCTCCCGGATCATGCTCTTCAGCTTCTGCAGCGCGGTGCGGACGGACACGATGGTCTCCTTGTCCGTATTCTCCTTCTTCACCGCCGCCTTGCAGGCGGAAAACTGCATCTCCACCGCATTTTTCCGGTTGCCGGAAACGTAGCTCATGGTTTGCCGTTCAAACCCCGTGGTCTCATATACCCGGAAGTACGCGTTGCTCACATTGTCATAAGCCGTTTTCGCATCGCCGTCCAGAAAGCTTTCAAAGGCGGCATCCAGAAACTGGTCTATCCGGTCCGCCGCGTCCGCCCACCGGGTGGACTCTGTCTCCTCTGCACATCCGCACAGGGGCAGCAGCAGCACGATCATGGCCAGGCTGCAAAACAGCCGCAGCGCGAAGCGTCTCCTGTTCATCTCAAAGCCCTTCCTTCCCGCGCCGCTGCTTTCTGCAGGCGTGCGAAATCGTTAGCACGAGCTAACACTGGAGGATGATAGCACTTTTCACGGTCAGACCGTTATCCTGATATTGACCTGTTTGCCCCATCTGATTGCCTGATACTGACTTTTTCTGAAAACCTGTGACAGGACTGTTAGATTGTGCTAATCTTTGCTAGAAAGTTAGCCTCAACTAATATCAGATACCGCTTTTCGGAAGGAGTGGACCCGGTTTGGCGAAAGAACAACCCAGCGGTGAATCTCTGGCAAGGGCAGCGCAGGCGTATATTGACATCCACAGCAGGGACAAATTCTCACTGGAGGTAATCTCCGGCGCGCTCTATGTCAACGGCAGTTACCTGATGCGGGCCTTCAAACGGTACCTCCATATGACGCCCCTGGCTTATCATCATATGGTCAGATGCGGCAAGGCAAAGGAACTGCTTGTGCACACGGACCGGAGCATCTCCGAAGTCGGCGAGACGGTCGGGTTTGTATCCTCTTCCCATTTTTCCCATGTTTTCCGAAAGACAGAAGGCTGTACGCCCAGCGAATACCGCACCCTGCATCAGCGCGATGACCGTGAGGACACAAAGCAATGATCAGATCTCTGGACCGGTACCTCTACGCTGTTTTCGCGCTCAGGGAAAAACAGCCCTGCGTCCGTGCCGTCGATGTGGCGCATCACCTTGGATTGTCCAGGGCATCTGTCAGCATGGCGATCCGGCAGATGAAGGACCAGGGGCTGATCGCCGTGGAGCCGGACGGCAATCTGCTCTTTACAGCGCATGGT
>CACYCQ010000325.1:0-3760 GCA_902772995.1 uncultured Eubacteriales bacterium | reverse complement strand
TTTTTTTGTAGAGCCTGAAAATACAGATGCGAGGTGCAACAGATGAGCAACATCCCTCCCTACAATCCCATGGAAATTGAGTCCAAATGGCAGCAGCACTGGGAAGAAGACCAGTCGTTTGCCGCCGAAGCCTCCCACGAGAAACCAAAGTTCTATGCCCTTGTGGAGTTTCCGTATCCCTCCGGTGCAGGTATGCATGTGGGCCACATCAAGGCCTATTCCGGTCTGGAGGTTGTAGCCCGCAAGCGCAGGATGCAGGGGTACAACGTGCTCTTCCCCATGGGCTTTGACTCATTTGGCCTGCCGGCGGAGAACTACGCCATCAAGACCAACACCCATCCCCATATCATCACCACAAAAAACGAGAACCATTTCAGGAACCAGCTGAAGAAGATCGGCTTCTCGTTTGACTGGAGCCGCGAAATCTCCACGTCCCGGCCGGACTATTACAAGTGGACCCAGTGGATATTCCTCAAACTCTTCGAAAACAATCTGGTGTTCAGGGCCAAGACCCTGGTGAACTACTGCCCCCACTGCAAGGTGGTCCTCTCCAATGAGGACAGCCAGGGAGGCAAATGCGATGTGTGCCACAGTGACGTGGTGCAGCTGCCCAAGGATGTATGGTACCTGAGGATCACCGAGTATGCGGACAAGCTGCTGGAAGGTCTGGATACCGTGGAGTATCCGGAGAGCATCAAGCAGCAGCAGGTCACCTGGATCGGCCGCTCCACCGGTGCGTTCGTGAATTTTGCCATCGATGGCATTCCTGAGAAGCTGGAGATCTATACCACGCGTCCGGATACCCTCTTTGGCGTGACCTTTATGGTCATGGCGCCCGAGCATCCGCTGCTGGACCAGTACAGGGAGAAGATTTCCAACTGGTCCGAGGTGGAGAAGTACCGGGATGAATGCGCCCGCAAGACCGAGTTTGAACGGACGCAGCTGGTCAAGGACAAGACCGGAGTGCGCCTGGAGGGCTTTGAAGCCATCAACCCCGTGAACGGGAAGAAGATCCCCGTCTTTATCGCGGATTATGTCATGATGGGATATGGCACGGGCGCCATTATGGCGGTTCCGGCCCATGACCAGAGGGACTATGAATTCGCCAAAAAATTCGGCGTGGATATCATTGAGGTGATCAAGGGCGGCGATATCGGGGAGTGCGCCTATACGGGCGACGGCGCCATGATCAATTCGGATTTCCTCAATGTCTATGACAACAAGAAGGCCTCCATTGCGGCGATGCTTGAGTATCTGGAGGAGAAGGGGCTGGGGCACAAGGGCATCCAGTACAAGATGAAGGACTGGGCCTTCAACCGTCAGCGTTACTGGGGTGAGCCGATCCCCCTGGTTCACTGCCCCAGCTGCGGCACCGTGGGAGTCCCCTATGACCAGCTGCCCCTGAAGCTGCCGGATGTGGAGAACTTCGAGCCCGGAACTGACGGGCAGTCCCCCCTGGCCCGCATTGATTCATTTGTCAACTGCACCTGCCCCAGGTGCGGCGGCAGCGCCAAGCGTGAGACGGACACCATGCCCCAGTGGGCAGGCTCCTCCTGGTATTTCCTGCGCTTTGTGGACCCGCACAATGACCAGGCCTTTGCCAGCAAGGACGAAATGAAGTACTGGATGCCGGTGGACTGGTACAACGGCGGAATGGAGCACGTGACCCGTCACCTGCTGTATTCCCGCTTCTGGCATCGCTTCCTCTATGATATCGGCGAGGTGAATACCCCTGAACCCTATGCCAAGCGTTCCTACCAGGGCCTGATTCTGGGCTCCGACGGAGAAAAGATGAGCAAGTCCAAGGGCAATGTGGTGGACCCCCTGGATATTGTCAGCCAGTATGGCGCGGATACGCTGCGGCTGTATGTGCTCTTTATGGGCGACTATACCGCGGCTGCTCCCTGGAACGATGATGCGGTGAAGGGCTGCAAGCGCTTCCTGGACCGTATCTGGCGTCTGATGGAAATGCTCAGCGATGAGAAGGGAATTTCCGCGGATCTGGCCTTTGATGTGAACAGCTGCATCAAGAAGGTGTCCGAGGACTACGAGAAGATGAAGTACAACACCGCCATCGCCGCCATGATGACGCTGGTGAACACCTTCTATGCCAAGGGCAGCGTCACGAGGGACGAACTGCGGGCGCTCATCCTGCTGCTCAATCCCGTGGCACCGCACATCACCGAGGAGATCAACGTGCTGTGCGGCCTGAATGAGGGAGAACTGCTGCGCGCTGCCTGGCCGACCTATGACGAGTCGGCACTGGTGAAGGAAATGGTGGAAATGGCCCTGCAGGTCAACGGCAAGGTGCGCGGACGCATCCAGGTGCCCACGGACCTCAAGCAGGAGGATGCGCAGGAGTACTTCCTGGGCAGGGAAGAGGTCAGAAAGCTGATCGGGGACAAGACGATGCGCAAGCTGATCTTTGTTCCCGGACGTCTGATCAATATCGTCTGCTGATCATCATCCGAAGAAAAGCCCCGGCGTGCTCTGGCTTGGACAGGGCAACGCCGGGGCTTTTTCTGCCTGGGGGCAGGATAGGCGACTCAGGCTGTGAGGACAGGAGGATTTCCATGCGGCACCCCGGCCCTCCGGCCTGGGGGAGGCTGCGGAAGATCCCGAAGCGCCAGAGATGTGCATAGACGCCCGGAAAAAGGATTCAGGCGCTGTTTCCTGCAAGGCTTCAGACCGCGCCGCGTTTGCAGAACAGATACAAAACTGGACCGTGACAGTAAGGAGGGAAACCTGTGAAACACAACAAGATCGTCATTCTGCTTCTTGGCATTCTGTTCCTGTCCGCGATGGCTGCCGTAGAACTTCCGGGGGATGAACATGACGGTAATGGCATCAGCGGACACTTATTCCAGCCTGATTCCGACAAACGAAGACGATGCGGCGGCACTGTCCGGCAGGGCGGTACGCTTTGGCGGGATGGACTGGTACATCATTGAGGACAATTCGACGGGAGACGGTGACGGAACCGTCACCCTGCTTGCAGCAGAACCGTTGGGTGAGAGCATCTTCCATCCGGAAAGCAACGCCTACGGCCCCTCCACGGTCAGGAAATACCTGGAGGGGCTGACTGACGGCAGGGGTGGCGCCTTTGAGGGTGTGGCGGAGGTGATCGCCGATACGGAACTGCCGGATGTCCATGTTTCGGGAGCCGGGCTGTACCTTCTGAGCACCATTGAGGCGAACAGGCTGCCGGTGGCTGTCCGGAAAAGTTCGAAGGGCTGGTGGCTCCGTTCTCCCGGGATCGATGAGATGAATGCGGCTTGCGTAACCGGCAGGTATGGCGATGTGTCCGGCCTGGGCGAGTGCGTTTTTGAAACGGCTGGAATCCGTCCCGCAGTCAGACTCAGGCTGTCATCGCTAGAATTTTCGCCTGAATCCAGGACATTTTCTCCCTCCTCCCGGGCTTCTGCCCCGGAAACGGGTTCCCCGAGTGCAAAAAACACCTCAGCACCGGCCTTTCCCCTGGGAAATGAGCCGGCGGTCAAGGAGCAGTATCTGACTTTCACGGGGGCCTGGCGAATGCCCCGGAACTTCCGGCGACAACCCTGGAATATCAGTGCTACGCCAACATGTTTGACGGCTGCTATGGCCTGACAACCGCACCGAAGGTCCTGCCGGCGACAACTCTGGCAGAGGGATGTTATGAAGGAATGTTCGGGGGCTGTACAGGTCTGACAACCGCCCCTTCTTTCCCGGCGGAAATCTGGAATCTGATCGACGAACGATACGCATACTTCATGTTTGA
>CACYCQ010000324.1:0-5925 GCA_902772995.1 uncultured Eubacteriales bacterium | reverse complement strand
TCCACCTGCTGTAAGCGCCCGGGCCCTTTGCGGCTCCGGGCGTTTACTGCGCATGTGATCAGAAACCGGGGACAGTTGTCCTTTTTTCCCGTGAAACGGTCCCTCTGACGGATCGATTTCTGAGGAATCTGTTGCAGGCTGGATGCGGCATTCCGGGGACCTGCGTCGTTTGACACTGTACAGCACCGGTGTTATGATTCGAAAAAACACACTGTCAGCCATCCCGGACAGGAGAAGCCTTCAACGGGCAGCCAAAGCATATGCCGTGATTTTGTAAAGCGTCAGCTGCCTTCCGTGCTTGGCATATGGACAGAAGGAACCGGTGAAGAAGGGGCTGATTTGTGCAGTATGGGAAGGAGGCCTGAAGAATGGGAGTCTACTTGAACCCGGGCAACAGTGGTTTTTCAGAAATGCTGAAATCCGACTATGTGGACAAAACCGGATTGATCCGACTGATCAACCATACGATCGGAACAAAGAAGAAGCTTACCTGTATCAGCAGACCTCGAAGATTCGGAAAATCCTATGCTGCCCAGATGCTGTGTGCATATTATGACAAAACCTGTGATTCACATGAACTGTTTGCCGGATATCAGATCGCAGCAGACGCGTCGTATGAGGAACACCTGAATCAATACGATGTGATCTATCTGGACATGACGAATCTTCTGGGAAAAACAGCCCCCGGGGGACTGGTGGCGTATATTGAAAAGAAAGTCGCGCAGGAGATTCACAGGGCGTATGGGGAAGCGAATATAGAGGGCTCCTTTGATGAGCTGCTGGTTCACACCGTCGAGCGGACAAACAATAAGATGATCATGATCATCGATGAGTGGGATGCACCCATCAGGGAGACTCCGGAAATAGAAGAGGAATATCTGAAGTTTCTCAGGATGCTGTTCAAAAGCAGCGCAACAACATCGAGAATTTTCGCGGCGGCTTATATGACGGGGATCCTTCCTATCAAGAAAGATGGTTCTCAGTCTGCGATCTCTGACTTTGAGGAATACTCCATGATCAAACCATGGAATTTCGGGGCGTATGTGGGATTTACGGAAGAGGAGGTCAGGGCACTGTGCAAGACGCATCATGTCAGCTTTGACCTGATGAAGCAGTGGTATGACGGCTATGAGTTCAAAAATGTGGGTCCGGTCTATAACCCGAATTCCGTCATGAAAGCAATCTATTATGATGAATTCGATTCCTACTGGACGGAAACGTCGGCTGCAGAAGGCCTGATGGAGTACATCAGCAAGGATTACAACGGACTGACCAGAACCATTGCGGAGCTGATCGGCGGTGTGGAGGTCAGGGTCAATACAGGGGGATTTGCCAATGACCTTGTCACCTTCAGGGGAAAAGATGACGTTCTGACACTGATGATCCACCTGGGGTATCTGGCCTACAATTCCGAAACGAAAACGGTTCATATTCCGAATGAAGAAATCAAGCTGGAATTTCAGAGGTCCATCCGTGAAGTGTCTCACAGCGCGACACTGAAGAGAGTTGCGGAAAGCGACGAGTTGTTTCTTCATACCCTTGAAGGACATGAGGAAGCCGTGGCTGCACAGATTGAAAAGGTCCACATGGAGGAAACGTCTCCGCTGCATTACAACAGGGAAGACAGCTTAAGAAGCGTGATCAAGCTGGCGTACTACACGTACAGAGATCATTATCTGCAGTGGGAAGAGCTTCCTTCAGGAGAGGGAATTGCAGACATCGTGTATCTCCCCAGGCAGGGCTCTGACTGGCCGACTCTGGTGATTGAGCTCAAATGGAACGAAAGCGCCGATGGGGCAATTGCGCAGATTTTGAATAAAAAATATCCGCAAAGCCTGAAAGACTTCGGCAACAGCATGATTCTTGTTGGAATCAGCTATGACAAGGAGAAACCGGCGGGTGAACGGAAGCATCACTGCAGGATCGTCAGGCTGACGGACAGGATGGAATGACGGGATGCTGTTTTTCTTCAGGTGGATTCAGTGTGTCTGGGAGACCGGCCGGATGAGGGGGAGGATGGCGATGACCAGCGCACACAGCCCCATGCACAGAAAGAGGACAGCATTGTAGCTGCCGGTGGCGGAGTAGATGAGATTGGCGCAGACGGTCCCAATGGAACACGTGACAAAATTCATGCCCATGAGAAGGCCGTTGAGTCGGGTGAAATCCCGCGTTCCGAAGGCGAAACGGGTGAGCACCGGATAGGAGACATTGGACGAGGCCGTGCCCAGACCGCCCAGAAGGATCAGGGGGATGGACCAGAGGGCCTTCCCCAGAAAAACCCCGAGGAAACCGAGAATGAAGCCCAGCATGGAAACGACGGTCCCGCGCCTGGCGCCGATGCGGTCAAACAGGGCCCCCAGCAGGATTTTGGCCGCGGCAAGGGCTCCCAGGTACAGGGAGAGAACCGAGCTGGCATAGAGCGGGGAGAAGCCCAGGTCCCGCAGATGCGGGTTGATGACATTGCCGTAAACGGTGCTGGCAAAGCCCACGATCAGGGACAGGAGGACCAGCATCGCAAAGGAGATGGTGGGGATGGCCTGGGATGCCAGGGGGCCAAAGAGCAGGGTGCCCTCGTCATCGTCACCTCCAAGGGGACGCAGGTGCATTTCCTGGGGGGTGGCCCGGATGACAAGGAAGGAGAGGGGCACCATGACTGCGGCCATGATGAGGGCGATCAGCTGGTAGCTGGATCTCCAGCCAAGGCCTTCAATCAGGGCGGAGGAAAGGAAGTTCATGACCATGCCGCCCAGCCCGCTACCCATGAAGCACAGGCCCAGCGCCCTGCCCCTGTGGCGGATGAACCAGTTGGAGATGATCAGGGTGAACGGGAGAAAGGTGATCAGGGAGACGCTCAGACCGACCACCACCGCGCACAGATAAAAGGATGCCAGTCCCGAACACAGGCTGAAGCAGAAATAGGACAGGGGCAGGACCACGGACGCTGCGCGGATCAGGGAAATGACCCGAAAACGTTCAAAGAGGTGTCCGGACAGAAAGGAGACCAGGGCGTAGAGAGCATTGACGATCAGGGCGATGAAGCTGAAGGCTTCCCGGGATACTCCCAGATCCTGACTGACGGGAATGATGTATAGGGAGAAGCAGTTGGTGACCACACCGTGGGAAACCCCGAGAATCAGCGCGCCGCACAGGACGTTGATCCATCCGTAGAAGAGGCGGGATGAGGAACGGGAAGACATGGGAACACCTCCTGAGGAAGGGAAAATCTCGCGGGCCATTGTACACTGAAGCCGGGGAAAAGTCTCCACCATTTTGAAGAGCACCCGGCGCAGGAAGGAAATTCGGAAAGGAAAAACCCGTCTGGTAAACCACGATCCGGAGGGCGTACATCGGAATACGTACATCCTGACCTAAAAAATCACTTGCAAAGGATAGGGTTATGTATTATATTTAAAGAACAAAATGAACTTTCAGGGAAAGGCTGTTCTCCGGAGACGGATGGACTGCAGCGGGGCTGCTGGAGGCATTCCGCGGGGGCTCCCCCTTCTGCCAAATTGAGAAAAAGAGGGAAACCATGATCAGGAAATCCGCTGCAACGCTGACCATGCCCTCTGTGCGGGCGAGCCTGCGGATGTCATGCCTTCCGGTGCTGGCACAGGGGGAACATCGAAACCTTCAGGACGCCGGATACCTGCTTTGATGTGGACAATTTGTTTGCAAAATCAGGTGATCGATCCTCCGAAGGGGCTGCCGGGACCCGCAGTGCCGGCAATTTGACGGAATTTGACGGGAGTGAAGTGTATGACAAGAACAAAGGCATATCTGATCCTGCAGGCGGCGGTGTGCATCGTGCTGGTGGTGCTGCTGTCCGTATCCGCATTGACCATTTACCAGGAGGGGATGGCCCGCAAGGCGGAGCATCCGCTGGAATCGATTTATACCCGTGAGATTGCGGCGGAGAAGTTTGCACCGATTGCACCGCTGTTTTTTGCGTCCCTGGGGCTGATGATTGCAGGACTTGTGATGGGCGCCAGGGATGAGGAGGCGGACAGGCCCGTCAGGGATGCGGAACTGACCCGGGACCTGATGGTTGCCCGCGTTGCGCAGCCTTCGCAGGCCATGCGGCAGGAACAGGCCTTGCAGAAACGGCTTTTGCTGGCCGGATGGGGCGCATTTGCCGTCTGCATGATTCCCATCGTGCTGTATATCACCAATCCCGAACATTTCCCGCTGGCCAATCTGGAGGAGATGTTCTTCGGGCTGATCCGGGTGGTGATTCCCTGGACCGTGCTGGGTCTGGGCGCGCTGGCGGTCACCTCCGTGATGCGTGGAAAAAGCGTGCTGCGGGAAACCGATGCCGCGCAGGCGCAGATGAAGGAAGAAAAGAAACAGGGCATCCGCAGCGAGACAAGAGCCGCGGCGCGCCCCGGATCTGCGAAGGCGCTGCAGATCGTGCTGATCCTTGCGGCAGTCGGATTCATCATCGCGGGAGTCCTCAACGGAAGTGCCCGGGATGTGCTTTACAAAGCGATCAATATCTGTACGGAGTGTGTTGGCCTTGGATAATGCAAAGAAAACATGGTGGCAGGCGCATAAGCCGACCACGCGCCGCCTGATTCAGCTCTACTCTGCGCTGCTGCACAATGCGCACCTCAAGGGCTTTATCAGCGGCCAGATCTATCAGGGCAAGGCAAAGTATGTCTGCACGCCCGGATTCAACTGTTATTCCTGCCCGGCCGCAGCAGGGGCGTGCCCGCTGGGGTCCATCCAGAACGCGCTGGCCGCCACCGGTCACAATGCAGGATGGTATGTGCTGGGCATCCTGATGCTCTACGGCGTCATCCTGGGAAGGACCATCTGCGGATGGCTGTGCCCGCTGGGGCTCTTTCAGGAACTGCTCAACCTGATTCCCACGCCGAAGATCAAAAAGAACCGGATCACGCGGGTGCTGTCCTGGCTCAAGTATGTCCTTCTGGGCGTGTTCGTCATCGCGCTACCGCTGTGGTACGGCCTGCGCTACGACCTGCCCCTGCCGGGATTCTGCAAGTACATCTGTCCTGCCGGCACCTCGGAGGGCGCGATGGGCCTGCTGGCCAATACCATGCCCGTCAACACCTCCTATTTCAGCATGCTGGGGGTCCTGTTTACCCGGAAGTTCATCATCATGCTGGTGATCGGGCTGGGATGCATCTTCTGCTACCGGGCGTTCTGCCGGTTCATCTGTCCCCTTGGTGCGATTTACGGACTGTTCAACCGGTTTAACATCGTTGGAGTAAAGGTGGATGAGGACCGCTGCAACCACTGCGGCGCCTGCGTGCGCAGCTGCGGCATGGACGTGCGGCGCGTGGGGGACCACGAGTGCATCAACTGCGGCAGGTGCATGACGGCCTGCAGCCAGGGCGCAATCTCCATCAAGGCCGGCAGCATCACCCTGAAGGCACCGGAGAAGGGCTGCGCGGGCGAGGGACCTGAAGCTCCCGAAAAGCGGCGCAGGATGGGACGAATCCTGTGGAGCGCCGCGCTGGTGGTGCTGTGCTTTGCACTGGTGTGGTTCAACTTCCTGGATCCGGCCACAAAGAAGGAACCCATGCCCAAACCCAGGGCTGCGGCGGAAAGCAGCCTGCCGTCTGCAACGGCAGCTCCCGCGCAGACGGCGACGCCGGCCCCTGCCGCGGTGCCGGCGGCGGTCAGCACCGGAAGCAGTGCGCCTGAGGGGAACGGGGTTGGCCAGAAGCTTCCGGATTTTACCCTGAACTGCTATGACGGGACCCAGTTCCACCTGGCGGACCAGCTGGGAAAGATCGTGGTCATCAACTTCTGGGCGACGTACTGCACCCCCTGCAAGCAGGAGCTGCCCCATTTCAGCGAGCTGTACAAGGAGCATGAGGGCGACATTGCGATGCTGGCGATTCACTCCTCCATGGTGACGGATGACCCGGTGGAGTACCTTGACGGCAAGGGATA
>CACYCQ010000323.1:0-6335 GCA_902772995.1 uncultured Eubacteriales bacterium | reverse complement strand
GTCACCTCACCAAGGAGTTCCGTGACGGATTCGGACGCAAGCGCGTTGTGGTGCGTGCGGTGGAGGACGTGACCTTCGATGTGAACCACGCCGAGGTTTTCGGCCTTGTGGGAGAAAGCGGGTGCGGCAAGACCACGACAGGACGGATGATCCTGCGTCTTGAAAAGCCCTCCTCCGGGACGGTGACTTTTGATGGACGGCTGATTTCCGGCCAGGTCAGCCGGGAGACTCGCAGCTTTGTGACCCGGAACATTTCCATGGTTTTTCAGGACCCGGTGGAGTCCCTGAATCCCAGAATGACCGTGGAGGAAATCGTGGGAGAGGGGTTGCGCCTGCAGGGCATCAGCCGGCAGGAGGTTCACAGCCGGGTAATTGCCATCCTGAACCGGGTCGGTCTGACAGAGGAACATGCGGGACGGTATCCCCATGAATTCTCCGGAGGCCAGCGCCAGCGCATCGGCATTGCCCGTGCGGTGATCTGCCAGCCCAGGATGATCATCGCGGATGAACCGGTCTCCGCCTTGGACGTTTCGGTACAGGCACAGGTCATCAATCTTCTGTCGGACCTGAAGAAGGAGATGGGACTGACCGTCCTCTTCATTGCCCACAATCTCTCGGTGGTCAAGGAATCTTCGGACCAAAAGGGAGTCATGTACAAGGGAAGGCTGGTGGAGGTCGCCCCCAGCGATGAACTGTACCGCTGTCCGCTTCACCCCTATACGCAGGCCCTTCTCTCGGCGATTCCGCAGCCGAATCCGCTGACGGAACGCAGGAGAAAGCGCGTGGAGTACGTGCCCGCACCCGGAGCAGGGGGGTTCCCGCTGGCGGAGGTTTCGCCGGGGCATCTGGTCTCGTGCAGCGAGGGGGAGCTTCAGCAGATGAAAAGGACCCTTGAAACCGCCATGGTGAGAGGATAAAGAAACAAAAAGCCGATGCACCCTGATGCACCGGCTTTTTCTGATTGAGGGAAGGATGAAAACAGAGAAGGAACCCCGGCAGCGGCAACGGTTTCTCCGGGGCTGCTGCGGGAAAACAGGAGGATGCAGTATGAAACTGAGCGAAATCCATCACATTGCCGTGATCTGCTCCGACAAGGAGGCTGCAATGGACTTTTACCACGGACGTCTGGGATTTGAAGTGATCCGCGAAGTGTACCGAAAGGAACGGGATGACTGGAAAATCGATCTCAGGATCAATGAGGAGACGGAGCTTGAACTGTTCATCATGAAGGAGAGGCCACGGCGCGTAACCAACCCGGAAGCCTGCGGGCTGCGCCATTTGGCCTTCAGGGTGGCTTCGGTCCCTGAAACCGTCAGGGAACTGAAGGCAGCAGGAATTGACTGTGAGCCGGTCCGCGTGGATCCGCTGACACAGGGACGGATGACCTTCTTCAGGGACCCGGACGGGCTGCCGCTCGAAATCCACGAGTGAGGAGCCCGTGAGGGAAAACGACCGGCGCGTGATGGGGCAACATCGGGGAAGTCCTTCCGCCCCTTTTTCGGGAGATGGACGTGACCATCTCAGAATTCCCGTTTTTTCGTGTCTCCCGGCAGGAGCTTTTTTCATGCTGGCAAACAGCCGATGCTGCGGCCGGGGCGGCTGAAGTTTTCAGTCGTCTACAAGGAAGACCATGAACTGATATCCTTCCATCTCCAGGCTCCGGCCTGTCCAGGTTTTGCCGGGAAGGTTGCACAGCAGAAGTTTTCTGGGAGTGACCGGAAGGGTCAGATTCCGGGCTTCAGGGCTGAAATTGCCGATCACCAGCAGCGTCTTTTCTCCCTTCCGCAGGTAAGCCATGACATGGTGCAGGTCGGTCAAAACCGGACGGGTCTCCCCGTAGACCAGCGTTTCCTTCCAGAGGGGATTCTTCCGCAGAGCGATGATCCGGCGGTAGAACTGATAGACGGAATCCGGATCCTTCTCCTGGGACTGAAGGTTGATGCGGGGATAATTGGCGTTGAGCGGGAGCCAGGGAGTGCCCTCCGTAAAGCCGGCATTGCGCCCTGAGGTCCACTGGAAGGGGGTGCGGGCATTATCCCGGGTGAAATGGGCAACCGCCCGGAGGGCGTCTTCAGGGCTCATCCCTGCGGAAAGCGCGGCCTCGTACTCGGCACGGGAGGAGCAGTCATCGATCTCCTCAATTCCCTTGAAGGTGCTGTTCTCCATGCCGATCTCCTGCCCCTGATAGAAGAAGGGAATGCCGCGCAGCAGGAAGCACAGGCCGCCCAGCATTTTTTTGGCTGTGTCCGTACACGTGCCTTCGGGAATATAGTGGGAGACCCCGCGGGGCTCGTCGTGATTTTCGATGATGTTGGACATGAAGCCAACGCCCTCTGCCAGAGCCTGGGAAGCAAAGCAGGCATCCCGGTACTGGTCAGGGTCCACCGGTGCCGTGTCATACCAGCCTTTGGCGGACCGGTTGATCATCGTGGGGGCGAAGTCAAAGATGGAGGAAAAACAGCCGTCCGGTCCGATGAACTCCGGGAGATCCTCCGGCCGGTTGTCAAACAGCTCCGCGATGGCAAAAGCGTTGTGTGGGCGGAAAGTCCGCTCGGACATCTCGTGAAGGAAGCTGAGGACCCCTGTCGCATTGGAGAGCATGGTGCCCATGGAGCACAGTCCGTCCGGACGGTCCGGCGGATAGTCCCGGAAGGGGAGCACCTTCTTGATGTTGATAATGGCATCGATCCGAAAGCCGGCAATGCCGCGATCCAGCCAGAAGTTCATCATCTCATAGACTTCTTCCCGGAGCCGGGGATTTTCCCAGTTCAGGTCCGGCTGTTTTTTGTGGAAGACATGCAGGTATACATACTCCTCGTGTCCGGGAAGCCGGTCCCATACCGGACCGCCGAAGTAGCTGCGCCAGTTGCAGGGCAGGGGATCCCCGGGGGCCAGTTTGCGGATATAGAAATACTCGGCATAGGGCCCTTCAGGATCTTCGCAGGCTTTTTTGAACCAGGGGTGCTCATCGGAGCAGTGATTGACCACCAGGTCCAGAATGATTCGGATCCCTCTTTTTCCTGCTTCCAGAATCAGTCGGTCCAGGTCTTCCATGGTACCGAACCGGGGATCAATGTCGCGATAGTCAGAGATGTCATACCCCTGATCTGCAAGAGGGGATTTAAAGCAGGGAGAAAGCCAGATCAGGCTGACCCCCAGTTCCTGAAGATGGTCAAGACGCTGGAGAATGCCTGGAAGATCTCCAATGCCGTCTGCGTTGGAGTCCTGAAAACTCTTGGGGTAAATCTGGTATCCGACCAGATCGTGCCACCATTCCTTGGTCATAATCGATTCCTTTCCTGAGTCGAAATCTGACGGTGAAAACGGAGTACAAAACGAGGTGCGGGAACGTTGTTGGGAGATTTTAACCCAAAGCATGAAGGGTGACAAGTCTTTTGCAGCAATGCGGAGAATTGCCGGAAGCGGGGCTTGAACGGCCAAATGCGCTCATGCCGTTTTCCTCCTGACGATAAAACGTCTATGGTTACATTTGATTCGATCTTAGGATAATCCTGCACGAAATTCTCAAGGTGAGTGCGGGAGTCTATTGTCAAAATCTCTAATCTCGGTTTCCGTGATCGGATCGCACGCAGCACCGCCGGTGATACACGCTTCATAACCTGAGCCAATCAGCTTATGAGCGGCGTCCAGTGCATTTGGAGAGAACGAATCCTTTGATATGCGGTGTAATGACTGCAGAAAATCCTCAGCTCAGCCCAACCATTCTACTGAATCAGTGACATGACATTTTCAAAGAAATGATTCAGATTAATTTCTGTAATAAGGCGGACATTTGCATTCCCTATCTCCGGCATAGAATCATAAACGAGATCCGTTCGATAAAAGATCACTTGGCCATGCGCCTCACAATCCTGGGTTATACAGGATGCTTTGCAGTCTATTCCGTTAACAACATAATCAGACCAGATCAAGCAGCCCATAGCGATAGCATCGCAGATGTCAACATTGTCGAGACCCCGTGTCTGCATGCGGAATTCCAGAAGCTTCCTGAACGCGCGAGATACATACTGCAGAGTAGGGTTTCCGCTTTCCATGATGGACAATTGGAGAGCATTGAAAAATGCTTCGGCTTGTTGACAAATATCAAGCCCAATAATCGTGATCTTGATTCCGGAGTCAAGCATCACTTTGTAGGCTTCGACATCTTTATATACATTGAATTCTGCAACAGGTGTCGCGTTTCCTTGTCCAAGACCAGCAGTTCCCATGGACCAGATGCGCTTGACATGTGACATTGTTTCAGGATCCTGTAAAATAGCGTTAGCAATATTGGTAACAGGGCCAATTGCCGCGATTTCGATTTCATCAGGATACTTCCTTACTGTCTCAAGAATAAAGTCGACAGCGCTCTTATCAGATGGCTTGCGAGAAGGGTGGATAAGATTCTGATCGCCCATTCCATCTGAACCGAAAACGCTGAAGGTCTTTCTCTCAATGCCGTCAAGCGATGTAGTCGCACCAAGATAGACCTCGCAGTCACAGCCGGCCATTTCAAGCGTCATGAGCGCGTTATTTGCTGCTTGTTCCAGTGGCACGTTCCCCTGCAGCACCGTTACACCCTCAATGGTGATATTCGGACTCATTGCAGCCATCAGTATGGCCAGAGCATCATCTCCGCCTGTATCGCTGTCAATAATGATTCTTTTGTCTTCGCCCCAATGTAACTTTGAATTTGTTTTGATCAGATTATTATTCTCGGCATTGTCTTCCGCGAAGCAGACTGTCGCTGTACACCAAACAAAGATAACAGAGAACACCAGTATCAAAGCAATTGCTTTATATTTTTTCAGATGATCACAACCTGCAGTCTTACTGGTTTCGTTTTTGACAGTAAACAGGGTTCCTATGTTGTTCATGTAACGCACTTCCTTTCGAATTGTTATATTGATGCCAAGTGAAGGAAAAAGGAAATCCAATTACTATTGTTTATTATTACATATTCTTATCCGATTTTACAGTCGTTCTCATTACCACTTTACACATAGGAAGCCATATTTATTCCAAAGGACAACCGTGGTACAGGAGACGGGGGCGTCAAACTTCGGTACTGGAGGGCCATAGGTTATCCAGCAGGAATACCCTCAGAGCCAGACCTGTGGAAACGCCGTGGAACCATGAGAATCACGTCCCCCAGAGACAGAAACGGCAACAGCACGAGGACAAGGAGGAGTCGCTCCTGTCCCTGACACATGATATGGAAGGGACGCAGGGGGTAACCAGTTTTGTCCATTTTGTCGAAAAAAGCGACGAAATTCGGGTTTCCCAAAAACCAGTTTTCGCCTTGGCGATAAACATGGAAGTAACCGCAGATCATCCGGGACGCCATGGCCAGAGAAATTTTCCAGGAGGAAGCTCCATGGAAATGCCGCGGATCCTTTTGAATTAATAGAAAAAATAATACAATAAAAGGCAGAGAGCCGGTAACTCTCTGCCTTAATTTCTTTCACCCTCAACTAGCAAAGAAAGGGAAAGACAAAGATTAATATAACGATGGGGTTGGCAGAAAGCAAGCGTATTCTCACGCTGTTCAAATCCGGTTTGCCGGAAGAAGAACTCCTCGCGAGACTCCAGCAGATCTACGATGAACTTGTGAACGGTTTTTCGCGAAAGTTCGCGAAAGTAACAAGGGGTTCTCCAACTGGAGGATACGGAACCAGGACAATACCGATTAAGCGGCTGCAGGGGGAAGAAAATCCTGATTCCAGTGACAGCAGTATCACACTGAAGCTATGCAGTATTCGGTGCGACCAGTTGAAGAAATGTCAGCTCATTATGTTGGATATGCTCATTCCTTACTCCAGATTCGTACTGTCCTCGGCAGCACATGTCATTGAAACCGGCTCAAAGGATCCAACACAGAACGGCCTTTCGAAGGGGGCGTACATTTCCGTTCCCCAAAGACGCCGGCTTCTCAACAAAATCCAGAAATGGTGCTTATCCCAGATTTGCAGATTTGAAGATCTCCGGAAGAGGGCATCCGACATTGTCGAGTATGTCCGCGAATGCATGACCTCTTTCAAATGCCAGTTTCTGCAATGGATTACATTGCTTTTCTTCAGTGTATACAGAAGGGCATGAACATGTCGGAGATCACTGCCAGTATGCATATCAGCCGGCCTGCTGCATATGAAATCCGTTCTTTCCTTGAAGGAACCGGTCACCGGGCCAATTCTGAATTGATGCAGTCTCCGCCAATTCCGCACCCCGAATCCCATGATCTGAAGTGGGATCGGAACCCTCCCTCGCGGCAGAAAAATGCCGGATCGCCCTGTCAGATGCGGCCAGACTTCGGGAAAACGGCGGAGGGGTTACAG
>CACYCQ010000322.1:0-3918 GCA_902772995.1 uncultured Eubacteriales bacterium | reverse complement strand
GTCCATTTCCTCCAGGTCCAGGCCGTCCCGGTCAAAGAAGTGGGGGGAGCGCATTTCCCTTCGCGATTCATCGATCCAGAAATAGCGTTCCCGGGTGGCGTGCAGGATGAGGGGCGGCATTTCGCCCCAGTGATACCAGCGGGTGATGTCCCCCGCCATTTCCCGGTTCTTTTCCTGGGTGCCGGTGCACAGGCAGATCAGCCGGATGCTTCCCCTGTATTTGTCCAGAAACCTGTAAAACTCCTCAGACGCCCCGCTCACATTGTGGAAACGGATATCGTAGGTCCGCATCATAGGGTGCCCGTACAAAAAGCCCGCCTGGGCTGCGGGGTCAAAGATGTCCGCCCGGAAGGCGCTGCCGCAGAACTGGCCGTTGACAACCAGCTGGGACAGCAGTGCCCGGCCCATGCAGCCAAAGCCCAGGATCACCACATGCAGGTCTTCCCGCGCCCGTCCGTTTTCATCAAAGGAGATCAGGTTGCAGGGCGGATGGTCCCGAAGCATCAGGCGGGCGGTCAGCGTATAGTCATCAAAGGCGTACACGCTGCCGTAGCCCTTGCCGCCCATGGACTGGAGCGCCGCCACCTCATCGCCGGTGCCCGCGGCCACAAGGCGGATCTGGGAGGGCCTGATGCCCTCCGCCGTCATGGATTCCAGCAGGTCACGGGCATAGGCCAGATTCCGCCTTCCATCCATGTGCAGGGCAGCCACCTCCATCTTCCGGCTCCCGGGCTCCATATTGAGGCGCCTCAAAAAGCGCCGGCTGCCCCGGATGGCCTCCGGGCCCCTGTCCGCCACGGCCCCGAAGGCGCGGATGCTCTCCTCAAAGGCCCCGCCGTCCTCCTGATCCACAAAGACCACGGCGTGGTCCCTGTCCCGGGCAAGGCGCCGTCCATAGGCCACGGACCGGGCGTTGATGCCGTAGATGAGCACCAGCGTCCCCCTTCTGAGCAGCGTCACCCGAATCTGGCGCAGCAGCTGCTCGCCCAGGGTCGCGATGGCGGCGCTGGCGGTGACGTAAAAGGCCATGAAATGTCCGGCCCAGAACAGCGTCTGCATCCAGGGACGGGCCATGAGCGGGGCCGATGCAATGCTCTGCAGGTCATTGACCCCCGCAAACATGCGGCACATGGCCAGGAGGGCGCGCACGAGGGAGGACAGTCGCATCCCGTGGCACACGGCATAACCGTATCCGTAGCACACGGCTCCGGTCAGAACGGCCAGAACGGCCGCTCCCTGGATGATCGACTGCTTGAAGCGATTTTCGCTGGCCAGGTTCAGTACCGCCAGCATGAAGCACAGCAGGACCGCTGCGATCATCAGTACAGAGGAAAGCATCTCCTACTCCTCCTTTTCCGCCAGGACCTCCAGCAGGTCCCAGGCGTAATTGTCCTTGACGCGCTCCTTCTCCGGGAGCTCCCAGTAGGGGCGAAGGCAGGGATGGGTGCGCGAGCGTTCATTTTTTCTGTCCCCCAGGCGCCAGTTCAGCAGCAGATGGAAACGGGCCCAGCGCTCGTGCTCGCATTCGCGCAGGCTGTCCCTCTCCTGGGTGTTTTTCCAGATTTCAGCGGCTTCCCGGAGATGTTCCCCCGTCACGGACCTCACGTCCCTGCCGGGAAGCAGCAGGCGGAGCTTGGTGAGCAGATGGGAGGCGGCCGCCCTGTTGGAGCTGCGCTCAAAGGGGCTGAGCTTCGCCCATTCGTTCTCTCCCCCCGACTGCTGCAGGTATACCTCGTGCATGTGCCTTGCCCGCCGGTCCAGCTGAGCGTGCATGACCATGCGCCGGGTTCCAAGGTCCGTCACCCGCGCAAAGGGGATGACCTCCCGGGACAGCGCCTCCCCCGCGCAGTACACCCTGCCGCGCAGGGGGAACAGCCTCAGCAGCTTTGCGGTCAGACTGGCATTCTCCGCGGAATCATCCCCGCACAGGATGATCCGGCTGGCCCGCTCCATCAGGTCGCTCTGCTCCGTCCAGAGGCCGTCATGAAAAATCATCTCGTCCGCCTTGTCCCCCTCGGCGCCGAGCCACTGCAGCAGCCGGGCATGTTCTCCCCGGTAGCTGCGCCAGTCCCCGAAGAGATGGTAGATGGTCTTTTCAAAGGGGTAGCGGCACAGGGTCACCACGCCCTGGCTGATCAGCTGCTGCGCCAGCGCGCCGTCACCCAGGATCACCACCTCGGTCTCCCCGGAGTTCAGCGGGTGGGACTGCCAGTAGGCCCTCGCCGCGGTGGCCACGGGATCGAAAAACACGACTTCCGGTTTGTTTTCTCCTTCCCTGCCCATGACAACGCAGCTTTTGACCCGGTTTTTCAGCATTTCCTGCAGCCGGTGGTTTTCCGACTCATCCTCCTCCAGCAGGCAGACCGTGGCCTCAGAGAGATCCTGATGCACCACCACCGCCTCCAGAGATTCCGGGATCACCAGGACCCGGTTCAGGTGGACGTCCTCGCGCCGGCTGTGCAGGAAGATCAGCCGGGCGGACGGGGTCTGGCGCAGGATATCCGCCGCCAGGCACACGGACAGTTCGCTGGCACTGGAAAAAACCACAGAGGGGGCTGCCAGCCAGCGGCGCAGCCGCAGGTGGTTGAAGACCCGGCCCCTCAGAAAGGCGATCACCGCGCCCATGGCGGCCACCTGCAGTCCCATGCTCATGATCAGAAAGACCAGGGCAATGACGCGTCCCGGGAAGGTCGCGGGCACCTTGTCCCCGTATCCCACGGTGGTCAGTGTCACCGCGGAAAACCACAGGGCATCCCCGAAGCCCCTGAATTCCAGATTGTCCCGCTCCACAACCACCAGCAGCACCATGAGCACCAGATATCCCAGCACGCCCAGGATCCACCAGACCTGTTTCCTCTTCATGACTTCCCGTTCCTCCCGAGCTTCTTTGAAGTACCTTCCCGCGTCTATTATAGTGAAAGCGGGCCGGATGCGCCACTGGGTTTCTCCTCCCGGCGCCATGGTTTTCCTTCCCTTTCAGTCCATCCAGACGCGACTATGGGTCTGTTTTTCTTCGCTTCTCTCATCTGCGGCGTTCCTGCTTCCCGCCGGTATCCGGGGTGTTTTCTGATTTTTCTTGCATTTGACGGGAGGTGCCGATACAATAATCCGGAAGTCTGTTTTGCTTGCTGATCCAAGCGGAAAGGATCCCTTATGCGTCGTATCCTGTGCATCGGCATTGTCCTGCTTTTCCTTCTGAGCGCCGCCTGCGCTCTGGCCGTGAGCAACACCTACGGGCATACCCTGACCCGTCTGCGGGTCCGGGACGGTGCGTCCTCCGGCAGCGCACTCCTGGACAATCTCGAGGCAGACCGGCTCCTGTACATCACCGAGAGCCGTGACAGCGGCGGGACCACCTTCCTGTACGTCAAATACCGGACCGCGGAAGGCAAGCTCGCCCGCGGATGGGTGGCACAGACCAGCGGGAGCCAGACCCTTGTGGAGCTGATGAGCGATGCACAGGTCCAGACGGACTATTCGGTCAGAAACGGGGACCTTCCTCCCCAGAGTGCAGGTCTCAAATCCGCCAAGGAACGGGAAGCCCTGCGCTCCGGCGCGGGATCCGGCGAAAAGCCCGAATCCGAGAAATCCACGCAGAAGGACAGCGGCATTTCCCTGTCCGAAGAGGAAATCCGCCAGCTGCAGACCCGCCTGCGGGAACTGGGCTTCTATGCCGGTGACATTACCGGCAACGCGGGGGCCAAAACGCTGGACGCCGTGCGCGCCTTCCAGAAGAAGTACGGACTCACCGTGGACGGCATTCCCGGCCCCGGGACCCTTCGCAAGCTGGAGGAGGTGCTCTCCGGAAAGACCGCAGGAAGCTCCGCGCCTGCTCCGGAAAAGATCACCGCCTCCCAGACGGATGCCCCTTCCATTTCCCTTTCGGAATCCGAAATCCGGCAGCTCCAGACCCGCCTG
>CACYCQ010000321.1:0-6965 GCA_902772995.1 uncultured Eubacteriales bacterium | reverse complement strand
GGGAGTCGGTGTCGGTGTGGGGGTCGGCGTCGGTGTGGGAGTCGGCGTGGGCGTGGGAGTCGGCGTCGGTGTGGGAGTCGGCGTGGGAGTCGGTGAAGGCGTCGGTGTGGTCTTCAGCTCCGTGTTCAGTGTCGCCAGCTGGATCGCCAGTTCCTCAGGATTGCCTTTGGAGATCATCAGCAGGGTATGGTCATCCAGCGCGGTGACCGTAATGCCGTTTCCGGTGGAGGAAAGGAAATCGACGGAATTTTCCGTGATCTTCAGTCCCTGGCGCAGGGAAGCACCCTCTCCATAGATTTCGTCATAAAGGGGAGCACTGGACAGGGCCTGATCCAGGAGGGTGCTCAGCCGTGTCACCATTTGGGAATCGACCTGGGTCCCGGGCTGAAGGGCTATGGCCTGAATGCCGTCCGGATTGTAGAGCACAACGGTCTGGACCTGCTGGGCATCGGAGGTGGAGGGGGCAATCTCGGGAAGAGAGGTGTGCTCAGGCCCTTCCTTGCCGGTGGAGGAAATCATGTCTTTGAGGGAGGAAGGTACAGGAGAGGATGTGGCGTCCACGGTGACCACCAGAGTGCCGTTGTCGACGGCCTCCTGCAGAGCGCTGGGGCTGATCGGCTCACCGTTGACAGCATCGATGAGCACGGAGAGCACATCGTCGCTCAGATTGGAATTTGGAGCAATCCACAAAGTAGCGGAATCCTGGTTGGAGGACAGCTGAGGAACCCTGTCGAAAAGAGAACGAAGGGAGAAATCCCTGACGGCGGAATTCTGGGCCCATGCTCTATGTGTGGATGTGTTGGGCGAATCCTCCGGAGCGGTGACGGTGGAAGACTCTGAGGAAGGCACCGTCCCTGCAGCGTCAGGCTGCGCAGAGGATGCATCGGTCCCGGACACATCGGAGGGGCTGGCGGCGGACGGATCGGAGACGGAGGGGGTGCCGGCGGAAGAGGCCGTTTCAGGCGTCACGGGAGCGGCTGCAAGACCGGAGCCGTCTTCCCAGCCGGAGGAGACGGAATCAAGGACCAGGTCTGCGGATGCGGGGGACGATGCCGGCTGTGAGGAATCCGAAGAACCCGGGGCCTGAACAGTCTGCCCGTCCATGGAGCCGGGAAGCGGAGAGGGCAGAGTGTTGGCGCCGGACTCGGCAGGAGTGGGGATGAGAATCTGTTCATCAGAGGACTGGAGGGAGGAGCGGACCTGGAAGTCGCGGATCAGGGTGATCAGCTCCTTCTTGGTCAGGTGACTGTTCTCCGAATCAAAGAGCGCCATGAAACTGCCATCCTCGCTTTGTTCGGCGGAAAAGAGCATTCCTTCTCCGTCACGGGTGGAAATGAGGGTGGGGTACAGGGTCTGCATGCTCTGGGTGATTCGATCTCTCTCCTGATCCTGCAGGTCATAGACCACGGTGCTGTTTTCCGCGTCGATGAGGATATAGCCCGGCCTTGCGGTATAGATGTAGCGGGTTTCCAGAGCGACATTGTTGTCAAGGTCCTTGGCGGTGAAGGTGATCATCCGGTTGGAGCCGGGAACCGCCTTCAGAGGAAAGGAAAACTGCAGCAGCCATGAGCCGTTTCCCCGGATACGGTAGGATTCGCTCCGTTCTCCGCACAAAAGACCATACAGATAGAAGGCATTGTCGCCCTGGAGGGTTTCGCAGCTGGCCTGGAAGCGGGCATTTCCGGTGCCCGGAACCAGCACTGTGGGCGCAGACAGGGTAAACTTCGCCGAAGTGGAGCTGTTCGTGAGGGGACGGGTCATTTTAATACTCAGAATGTTGCCCGGTGCGGTGGCGGCCAGCATCGCAAGCGCATCCTCACTGGAAAACTCTGCCTGTGAGGCGGAGGCTTCCACGGGGTAATGGTCATTCATTGCTTCATGCTGCTCGATACGGGTCAGCTGCCAGTAGACATGGACAGGGGATTCTGCCACGGAACAGCCGGAGAGCACCAGAAACAGGATCAGGAAACCGAGAACGAATCGCTTCATGGAATCTGTGAGCAGGGAAGATGTTCCGGGTAAAGGGAAATCCCTGCTGTCTCCTTTCTGAGGATGTCAATAGAGATGTGCCGCGCCGAGGAATCAAAAAAAGTTACAATAATATGGAATTGATATTCATTTTAAGCATTCCGCGGAAAAAAAACAAGCGACAAATGAGAGCCGGCAAAAGATTTCTTCAAACGGTGGACTCCGGAAGGACTGAAGGGGAACGAATGGCAGTTTTTCTATGCAGAACAGGGATTCTTCCCATTCGGGGGAAAAATAGGGCTAGCCTTGCCTTTCAGGTGAATTTCAGATATAATGCGGCTATAAACCGAAAGGGAGGAATGTCCAGTGATACGGATTATTTTCGGAAAAAAAGGTACAGGAAAGACCAAGCGCATTCTGGATATGGCAAACAATGCAGCCAGAGAAGCAAAGGGAAATGTCTTTTTTGTTGATGTAGATAAAAGCTATACCATCAATCTGAAGCCCCAGGTCCGGTTCGTGGATGCCAGCGAGTACAATGTCAAGGGACCGGAAGCGTTCTATGGATTCCTTGCAGGAATTCTCTCCGGCAATTACGATATCAGCGAGCTGTTCATCGACGGACTGCTCAAGCAGCTGAACTATGCGCCCATTGAGGAGATCCAGGTGTTCTTTGATAAGCTGAACAAACTGGTGGCTCACGCGGGCTGCGATGTTGTGATCAGCTACAGTGAGGATGCCTCTGAAGTTCCGGAGTCCATCCGCCGCTATGAAATCTGACATACAGGTTGGATGAGATGCGTTCTCATCGAACAGGATCAGGCAGAGCGTTATATCAAAACAAGGCAGGAAAGTTCATTTCCTGCCTTGTTTTTTTTCAGGTGGTACCGGAGCGTGGCTTTTTCACTCCCGTCCTGGCCGCCATCTGGCCGACGGTGATCGTATCTTCCTTTATCAGTTCATAGGCCTGTTCCATCTGTTCGGCGACAGTGTCTTTCTTATCGGCCCTGCCCTTTTCAGTCACCCTGGCTGCCTTCTTCTTCACCGCATTCCGCTGCTTCCAGTGCTTCAGCTCATGCTGCGCCGCGTCCCGGATTTCCCGGTTTACGATTCCCTTGCGATGGTCTTTCACCAGTTACGGCTCCCATCCCTTGTCGATCTCCATGGCGATGATGTTTCTGCCCGGGGTCTTGTTGAAGAACTGGACGGTTACAGAGTCGTTTATGCGATGATTAACGGGAGAACAGTTGTGATCAGCACATAATTGGCGGGGCTGCGCGGCGATGTGCATAAAGAGATGAGTGGACTGAAATCAACCGCAGACAGTAAACGGATTGGAAGCATCCTGGAGGAATCCAGGGTGCTTTTTCATGCCCTGCGGGGGCAGGCTGTCAGGCCGGGAATGCCTCAGGGAAGCAGGCTTGCGGCAGGGAAACGGGGACCCGAAGCGCTGCATATGGGGGACCGGGATGAAGGCCGCTATGGACGCTGCTGTGTATTCGCCGTTTCAGCGTACCGGGAGATGCGGATCCCTTCCGGCAGCGGTGGCTCATGCGGCCCTTCCCTGGACCTGCCTAAAACCATCCATGACAGGAATCATGAATTATGATATGATCTGTCCCGTCGATCCGGCAGGTGCAGATTTCCCGAATGCGAAAGGGGAAAATGAACGGACCGGAACAGGATCGGCGCCCTGCGGCGAAAAGGCGCGGTCTGGAACGCAACGCAGGCCCTGAAGGCGTTCGCTGTCAGAGGCGAAATGCACCGGTTATTCGACAGAACTGTCTGATGAGGAGTGCGCTTCCCGGATGGGAAGCTGTTTTATGGCAAAAGGGGGAAAATGACTTGAACATGAAATCAACCCGCGGCGCGAACAGCGTGACGCCGTCGATGTCCATTCTGCGGGGGCTGGCACCGGATGGAGGACTGTACATCCCTTCTGTATTTCCCCATCTGAGCATGACCGACATCCAGGCGCTGACCGGGATGACCTATGAAGAGCGCGCGGAGAGGGTGCTTTCCGTCTTCCTGACGGATTTCACGAAGGAGGAACTGCATGCGGCCATCACCGGCGCCTATGGAAGCGGGTTTGACTGTCCGGAAATTGCGCCGCTTCGTCCGGTGGGAAACTGGGCCCATTCCCTGGAACTGTGGCACGGACCCACACTGGCCTTCAAGGATATGGCCCTGCAGATGCTGCCGCATCTTCTGACGACCAGTGCCCGGAAAAACGGGGAAAACCGGGAGATTTTCATCCTTGTGGCCACCTCCGGAGACACGGGCAAGGCCGCACTGGAAGGATTCCTGGATGTGCCGGGAACCCGGTGCTGCGTGTTCTATCCGGAGGGGGGCGTCAGCCAGGCCCAGTATCTGCAGATGGTGACCACTGGGGGCAGTAATACCCATGTGATCGCCGTCAGGGGCAACTTTGATGATGCCCAGAGCGGCGTCAAGAAAATCTTCGGGGACAGGGATTTTGCCGCCCGAATGGATGAACAGGGCAGGGTGCTGTCCTCGGCCAACTCCATCAACTTCGGCCGCCTGGCTCCGCAGATCGTCTATTATTTCTCCGCCTATGCGGACCTGCTGACCAGCGGGGCCATCAAACCGGGGGAGGAAGTCAATTTCTGCGTACCCACAGGCAACTTCGGGGATATCCTGGCTGCGGATTACGCCCGCCGGGCCGGTCTTCCGGTGGGCAGGCTGATCTGTGCCAGCAACAAAAATGACGTTCTCACCGACTTCATCCGCACGGGATGCTATGATATCTCCAACAGGCCTTTCTACCGCACGGTGGCCCCCTCCATGGACATCCTGATCTCCTCCAATCTGGAGAGGCTGCTTTTCAGCCTTGCCGGGGAGGATGCGGCGAAGGTTGCCGGATACATGAAGCAGCTGGCGCAGGAGAAATGCTACCGGATCGATGGGGACATGCTGAGTGCGCTCCAGTCCCTCTACAGCGCGGAGGCGGTGAGCGAAGAGGATCTGCTGGAAGAAATCCGGCGGACCTGGCAGGAGGATCACTATCTCATGGATACCCACACGGCAGTGGCCAGCGCGGCGCTGCGCAGGTACCAGAGCGCCTCGGGGGATTCCCGCCGGAGCGTCATCGTATCCACCGCCAGCCCCTATAAGTTCGGCGCATCCGTGCTCAGCGCGCTTGTCGGCAGCGAGGCATGTGCGGGCATGAACGACTTTGACTGCTGCAGGGAGCTTTCCCGAATGACGGGGACACAGGAACCGGACCAGATCCGGAAACTTCCTGAGATGGAAATCCGCCACCGCAGAGTGTGCGACAGGACGGAGATGGCTCAGGCGGTTCTGGAAACCCTGAAACGCTGAATCCGATAAATCAAGGGTACCCGGAGTGGAAACCGCACGGAAGGTGCGGCCTTCATTCCGGGTACCCCTTGCTTTGGCAGGTCAGAATTCGTAGATGGACTGGGTGGGGGCAAAATCGGAGTCATAGGCGATGATCCGGGAAAAGCTGTTCCGGGCGGCAAGCTGAAGCATGTCGGTTTGCGTGCTGTGCACATTGTAGCGAAGGAGAGATGCCTGGCCGGAATGAATCAGCAGGGAGGCGCGGGACCCGGGCTCAACGGTGCCTGTGAAGATGACCCTGCCGCCGCAGACCAGAAGCCGGGAGACCAGGTCCCGGGCATAGATGCTGTCCAGCTGATCATCGCTGACAAAATAGACACCCAGTGCCACCAGATTTTCCGGGATTGAGCGAACATGCACCGAATCCAGCACATCCTGGATGTTTTCCCGTACCCACATGGCGGAGGCGTCCAGATGCCCAAGCTCCGTGATGAAGTGGGTATCGGCAAACACATCCGTATAGGGGAGTTTTTCACAGATATAGGAAAGGATGCCGATCCCCCGGCCGAATTTGGGAACCGGGAGCAGAACGGGACGGCCGTCTGCCAGGGCGACGGTGATGGCGCGGATCAGGCGGTCCATCTGGGCCTTCTGTGAGAAGGAGGGACTGCGGCCGTAGGAACAGTCAAGAACGGCCAGGTCTGCATTCTGATCGACGATCGGGTCGCAGGCATGCACCCGGGCGGAGCCGTAATAGTCACCGGAAAAGAAGATGCTGTGACCGTTTTCCTCCAGACGGAACCAGGCGCTGCCGGAGCAGTGACCGCTTCTTCCCCAGACGCCGTGAAGACCGCCAGGCAGCGTGAAGGTCTCATAGGGAAGAGACATCGCTTCGAGAATGACCGGGTCATCTATGGGAAAGGGGAGCTGACGCGCGGTTTCCGTGGTGAGCACCACACGTCCGTGAAACCCGTTGGCAAACAGGCGGGGAAGTGCGCCGGACTGGTTTTCATGGGAATGGGTAATAAAGAGATAGCTGGCCTGCTGAATCTGTTCCGGACTCAGATGAGGCAATTCATCCCCGCGATAGGCGCGCTGATAGCCGCAGTCGAAAATAAAAGACAAATGATCTCCCTGCACGACATAACAGTGCCGTTTCTGGGTGCAAGGGGTGCCTGTCAGATAAAGCCGCATGCTGCCTCCTGTCAAGATGGGTTGAATGAACCGGTTTCGCAGGTTTTCGCAAGTATAGTACAAAAACCCCGCGCAGACAATGAATGATGGAAAAAACAGACATTCTTTGTGAAATATGCGGAAGACAATTGGGGTTTTTCGGACAGTGTTCACACCTGTTTTTTGAATGCTCCTCTTCATTTTGGGGAAATCCGGCTGCGAAAGAGGGTAAGCGGTGTTTATTCCGTACATGGGAAACACACCCTGGCAGGATTATACTTTCATACAAGGTACGCAGTCGACGGGATGGATGTAAACAGAACGGAAATATATTCCGTAAGAAAAGAGTGGAGGAAAAGCTTGCAATTCCAAGAACAGGTCGGTTAAAATCATCATCGTACTTTTTTTTGTTTACCGCTCAGAAAGGGCATGAAAGAAAGGAAGAACGACATGAAGAAATTGCTCAGTATACTCGTGGTGCTCACGATACTGCTGTCCATCTG
>CACYCQ010000320.1:0-4185 GCA_902772995.1 uncultured Eubacteriales bacterium | reverse complement strand
CGCGGACGCAGGACGGGAAGCGGGCCGGGCATTCGGGGAAGCGCCGCCGTTTCCTGTCGCGGGGCGGGAGTCCTGCCTGACGCTGCGGGACTGCGCGGATGCAGGAGGAGATGCGGGCCGGGCATTCGGGGAAGCGTCGCTGTTTCCTGTCGCGGGGTGGTGCCGGTATCTGACGGTCCGGGGTTCCCCGGAGGCAGGAGGAGGAGCGGGCCGGGCATTCGAGGAAGCACTGCCGTTTCCGGGCGCGGGGCGGTGCCGGTGTCTGACGGCCCGGGGTTCCCCGGATGCAGGGAGGACCTTTGAGGAGGGCTTCACCGGGGAAGCCGCGTCCTGGTGACGCGGCAGGGATGCCGGGTCGCTCCGGGAACTGTCGGACGGGTTGATGGGAACAGGATGTGCTTCGTACTGTCTGGAATCAGAAGATTTCGGACGGGACCGTAGTGGAGGGGTTGGCATGATTTTCCTCCGTAAAAAGAAAAATCCGGGATGGTCAGGATGGAAGAAAGCCAGTTGCTGACACACGGATAAAGGATTTGTTCGTATTCTTATATTGTAGTACACAGACTGGAAAAAGCAAGAGATTTTGAAAAAATGACGGGGGCACCTGCAGATTGCGGATGCAGCAGAAAAGCTTTCATGGTACCATGAGGCATCTTCGATCGGAGGGAGTGTGACAGGGTATGAATGAACTGACCCGGAGGATCCGGGAAGCCAGGAGGGTCGCCTTTTTCGGAGGGGCAGGGGTCTCCACCGCCAGCGGGATCCCGGATTTCAGGAGCAGCGAGGGGCTGTTCATGCAGCGTTACCAGGGACTGACCCCGGAGATGATCCTCAGTCATTCCTTCTTTTTTCTGCATCCGGACATATTTTTTGAGTACTACCGGACAGTTCTGGTGCACCCGGACGCCCAGCCCAATGCGGCCCACAGGGTTCTTGCGGAGATGGAGCGGCGCGGAAAGCTGACGGCGCTGATCACCCAGAACGTTGACGGACTGCACAGGAAGGCGGGCAACCGTCTGGTCTATGAGATCCACGGAACCATCCATGAGAACCGGTGCATGGACTGCGGGCACCCGTACTCGCTCCGGTGGCTGATGGAGTGCCCGGAAAGGGTTCCCCACTGTCCGGAGTGCGGAGGTGTGGTCAAGCCGGAGGTCACCCTCTACGGGGAAGCGCCGGATCACTATGCCATGACCGGTGCCTGCAGGGAGATTTCGGGGAGCGATCTGCTGATCGTTGCCGGGACAAGCCTGGAGGTCGAACCCGCAGCGGGGTGCCTTGAATATTTCCACGGCAGGACGCTGGTGGTGATCAACCGGGAACCTGTGCGGGCGGAGGAGCGGGCGGACCTGGTTCTCCGGGGAAATGTGGAGGAGGTCCTTCAGACCCTCGACCTTTCCGTTCTCTGAGCTTCTCAGAGGGAAACGGAAAGATTCTCCGGCAGGGTCAGGCCGAATTCGCTGGGCAGAAAACGCGGGCAGACGTTTTCGGAGGTGCAGATCACGGAAGCGGCCAGACGGGAGCCGATCTCACAGGCGTCGCGCAGCCCCTGTCCGTAGGTCAGCCCGATGGTGACCCCGGCAAAGAAGGAATCCCCGGCACCGGTCGTATCCTTGACATCCACCTTCCAGGCGGGGCAGAAGCCGCATTCGCCGGAGAGACTCGCGTACACGGCCCCCTTGGCGCCCATGGTCACAATCAGGCAGGGAATCTTGGCGGAACGGATTCTGTCCGGGAGAAGGGCCATCATCTCCGCGGGAGTTTTCATTTCGTAGTCTTCGGAGAAGAGAATTCCGGCCTCCTGCTGGTTGCAGACGAAGCAGGACAAGTTTTTGAGCAGGTCCCTCCGCTCGATGGCGATGGACATGTTGGAGACCACGCCGTAGACCTCCTTGTGGTAGGTCCGGGCCAGATGGAAGATGCGCTTGAGGATGGACTTGTCCATGTCAATTTCCACCGCAACCGAATCGCAGGCGGAAAAGATCTCATCGCCATGCTCTTCAAGGATCTCCAGGATGGGATGAAGATCCGGACGCTTTGAAATGGAGCTGATGACGTCCCCGTCGTTGTCAAAGACCGCCAGCCATGTCCCCATCCCGTCCGGAACCTGACGGATATAACGGGTGTCGACTTTATGGTTGTTCAGCTTGTTGATGACATCCAGGCCGATGCCCGTATCATCCACCACGGAGATAAAGGTGGGGCGAAGCTCCACGTTGGCGATGTCCTCCGCCACATTCCGTGCTACGCCGCCGTGAACCTGCTCCACGCGGCCCACGTTCCGCCCGCCGGGAATATAGGTGTTGAGCGGATATCCCTTGATATCCACGAAGACCGCGCCGATGACCACAATACCCATAACAGACCTCCTTCTTTAGCGGGATGGATCAATACTGAAATTCTGAAGCAATTTTATCACAGCACAGATACGCAGACCAGTCATTTCATGACTGGCGTACCATTTGTGCATACATCCTTCGCCGCGTGCGGAAGTACACGGTGAATTCCACGATCATCATCACGGTCCAGCCGATCATGCAGGCATAGGCCTCACCGGTGATGCCCATGACCGGAATCAGCCAGGCGGAAAAAAGGGTGCGCAGGGTAATCTGGATCAGGGTGCAGATGAGGACCAGGGTCATGTTGCCCATCCCCCTGAAAAAGCCCTGGATGGCATTGGTGATGCAGGGATGAATGAAGAACCAGGCCTTGACGGTGAGATAGGCGACCCCGGATTCAAGCATCTGCGTGTGTCCGTCGGGAATCAGCAGACTGACGGCGGGACGCTTGAGCAGCTGGACCACCGAAAAGATCAGCGGAGCATACAGGCAGGCGATGATCAGCCCCTGCCGGAGAGTAAGGCGGCACCGCTCAGGGGAGCGGGCCCCCCGGTTCTGGGCGGTACAGGTCATGATGGCGCTGCCGATGCTCTGCGTGGGGATCCGGGCAAAGTCGTCCAGACGGGATACCGCATTGAAGGCCCCGATGGCCGTGATGCCCTGAAGGTTGATAAAAGATTGAATCAGAAGCTTGCCCACAGGCTGGGCGGCCTGCTGCAGGGCGGTCAGGCTGCCCAGCTGCAGGGTTTCTCCCAGCAGCTTCCGGTCCGGAATCAGGTCGCCGGAACGCAGGCGCAGAAACGGGAGATGGCGCCGGATGTGCAGCGCACAGAGCAGCACCGAGAAGGCCTCGGAAATGACAGTCGCCAGCGCGGCGCCCCGTACGCCCAGGTGCAGGAACATGACAAAGAGCACATCCAGCAGTATATTCAGCACACAGGAAATCCCCAGAAACCGTACCGGAGCGGCGGATTCTCCCAAGGCGCGAAGGGCGGCGGAGTGGAGATTGTATTGAAAGGTGAAGAGGAATCCCAGAAACATGAACCGAAGATAGGCCTCGGCGTCCGCCAGGATTTCTTTCGGACTCTGAATCAGGGTGAGCATCTGCCGGGAAAAGAGCATTCCCAGGAGAAACACCGCCAGAGAAAAGACCAGCCCCATGGTCATTCCGGTTGAAAACTCGCGCCGGGTCCGTTCAAGATTTCCCTCCCCGAAAAACCGGCTCATGATGACCGATACCCCGATGCTCAGTCCGGAAACCCCCAGCACGACGATGGTGATGATGGGAGCGGAGGTGCTCACGGCAGCCAGGGCGTTTTCTCCCAGACATTTGCCGATGATCATGGAATCCACCGCATTATAGGTCAGCTGAAGCAGGTTCCCCAGAACCATGGGGACGGCAAAGGACAGCAGGTGACGGGAGATGGATCCGGTGGTCATGTTTTTCATGGCTGGCCTCACAAACGGTTCTCTTTGAAAGTCCGGGGAAGCCCCCTTCTGGCAGCATAAAGGGCGGTCACCGGGAAACGGAACCCCGGAATGTGACAGATGACGGATTGGAACAGATGGCTGAGACTTGTCGGTCCCGGATGCATAGAAAAAGAAAGCCGGACCTGTCAGTCAGCGCCGTCTCCGGGATCAGAGAGCATCAGGAGGCTTCCTGAATGAATTTTATCACATTTGGAGAAACCCCGCCATAGAAAACAGGGAATCAGGAACCGGCCGGAACGAAGAGGGCTGACAGAGAAAAAGAAGGGGTCCGCGGGAAGGGTGAGGGGAACCGGTGACCGGAAGGACTCCGGGACAAAAAGGTATGCAACGCTTGACAGTCATAACGGGACGGAAT
>CACYCQ010000319.1:0-10765 GCA_902772995.1 uncultured Eubacteriales bacterium | reverse complement strand
CGTCAGGGATGGTATCCACTCCCGTGCTTTCCGGGTAAAAAGACTCCTGATATGCCAAATGAAGCCAACAAAGAAAAATGGAACAGAAACCGGAAAAAAAGTCCAGTAACGGGGAAGGGTCGTAAAATCCATGTCATCATACATCAGCATACATTTGAGCGTTTCGATAAAGTTATGGGGAATGTTTGACAGCGTCAGTTCACCGATTCGATAGGAATCCAGGCGCGTTACCGTGAATGGTCCCAGGCGGATGGGATCCTTTTGGAACACGTTCACATACTGCTCCAAAATCAGAGGCAGCGCCAGCATACCGAGCGGGACCGCTAGAGCGAGGATATGTCCCAGCCGCAGCGGTTCGCTTCTCTGAATACAGATGAATGTCAACAGGAGAAAGGCAGGAACAATCACATAGGTCAAAGCATAACTGTACAGGGTGATGCCCCAGAAAACGCCTGCCAGAACAAACTGCCACATCTTCCGTTTCTTTACAGCCCACAGAGACACAAAGATGGAAAACGTTGAGTATCCCAGCATCAGCAGACTTTCAAGTCCCACCCTGGATGCCTGCTGCGTATAGGGAGCAAATCCATAGATTAGAATATAAAGGAGAATGGCTGATTTTCTGGATCCGATCTTCCACCTGTCATCCCAGCAAAGGTGAATTATGCCAATCCCGCCTCCAAGCAGCAGAAAGGATGAACAGACCGCCGGCACCCGGATGGCAGCCTGAGAGATCCCAAATGCTGCAATCAACGGAAGCAGAAGATAGGTATAGAGGGCATTTTGTCCATCCCCATAGTTGAGAAAATAGACCGGCCACGGATTTCTCCATTTTTCAACGCCAAAGTGCAGCAGAGACCAGGCATCATACACTGATCCCAGTTCATCCTGATTGAATCCGGCAGGAATCGAACCAAGTTTGTAGATTTTAAAGAAAACTGCCCAACACAAAGCGATGACAATCAAGTTCTCCGTTTTAAACAGTTTTTTTAGTTTCATCCCCTATTCTCCTTCTCTTCCTGCAAACGGCTTGTTTCCTTGTCCAGAACCGGTAAATCGTTTCTGAAAAACTGAATTGACGGACTGTACTTGCGATCCTTCCGCCGGATGCAACGTTCAGCTTTCCTTGTGGTTGCACCCTCGTCATCTGTCCGTCAGCTGATAGCTCATCTCCAGCATGCACAGAACCTTGCTTTCCTCGACGCGGCCATCCAGAATCACGGAGCACCACCGGGAATGATTCATGTGCCATCCCGGAAGGATCCCGGTCTCTCCTCTCATCAGACTCTGCTGCAGCGCCGGGTCCACCCGAAGATTCACCACCCGCAGGAGGCCCCCCTGAATTCCGAGTTTGGAAGCATCCACATCCATGATCAGCGCAAACCACTTCCGGGAATCCGGGTGGCGGAGCACCCAGCTTCTGGAATCGGATGAAAAGGGCATATCCGGAACAATTCCGAAACGGTCCATGCAGGTACTCACCAGCCGCTGTTCGGGAATGGCGCAGAGCGCTTCCTTTTCCGCATGACTCAGCGTGTGCTTGATCTGCCATTCCCGGCTCATGGCCTCCGTTTTCCCGAAAAAAGGCTCCAGATAGACGGCCTGGCAAGGTCCCCTGGAGCGGGTATACTTGGCTCCCTTTCCGCTGTTGTGACGTTTCAGTCTCTCCACCGGATCATCCGTGTAGCCGGTATACAGCGATCCGTCGCCGCATCGGAGCATGTAACAGTAAAAGAAACGGGGAGCAGATCCTGCCATTCAGCTCTCCTCCCCTGCCAGACGTTCCGCTTTTTCCTGAAGGTACAGCCATCTCTCCTGCGCCTCTTCCAGTTCCTGGCAGGTCCTCTCCCGTTCCTGCTGCAGCTCCATCAGTTTCACATAATCGGACGCGGCGCCCGCAATGTCCCTGTCCAGTTCCGCCAGACGGGCACTGAGCCGATCCATTCTTTCATCGATTCCGGCATATTCCTGCTGTTCCCTCCAGGTCATTCTCTCCTCCCGGTCCCGTTTTCTTTCCCTCGGCTTTTCTTCTTTATCCTGCGGGACGGTTTCCGGCAGGGACAGGGCCTGCAGGTATTCGCTGAAACGGCAGACATAGGAGACGATCTTCCCCTCTTCAAAGGCCATCAGCCGGGAGGCGATGCGATCGAGGAAGTACCGGTCATGGGACACCGCCACCACCGCACCGGGAAACTCGTCCAGAGCATCCTCCAGAATTTCCAGGGTCTCGATGTCCAGATCGTTGGTGGGTTCATCCAGCAAAAGCACATTGGGCGCATCCATCAGAATCCCGCACAGGTACAGCCGGCGCTTTTCCCCGCCGCTCAGGCGGCTGACCGGGGTCAGCTGCACATCGGGTGGGAACAGGAACCGCTCCAGCATCTGGGATGCGGAGCGCCTTCCCTCCGGGGTCTGCACGTATTCCGCGATACTGCGCATATAGTCGATGACCCGCCAGTCAGAAGGGCACCCGGGAAACTCCTGGCGGAAAAACCCGATTTTCACGGTTTCCCCGATCACCACGCTGCCCTGCCGGGGCGGCAGTTCCCCCGAGAGCATTCGGAGCAGGGTCGTCTTCCCGCAGCCGCTGGGGCCGACGATGCCCAGGCGTTCCCTGCGGCCCAGCACGCACTCCCACTGGGAAAACAGCGTTTTTCCGCCTGCGGACATGGCCGTATCCCTGCATTCGATGACGGTCCGTCCCAGTCTCGTGCTGCCGTGAGACAAGTCGAGGTCCCGGTCCTGCCTCGGTGCGCGGATGGCGGCCATGGCTTCAAATCTTGCAATTCTGGCTTTCTGCTTCGTCGAGCGCGCCGGTGCGCCTCGCCGGATCCATTCCAGTTCCCGTCTGAGGATGCTGGCCCGTTTTCGCTGGGCAGCGGCGGCCATCTCCATGCGCCCGGCCCGCTCCTCCAGATAGACGCTGTAGTTGCCCTCGTGCAGGAACAGCCCTCCCTGATCGATTTCCGCAATGCGGTTGCAGACCCGGTCAAGGAAGTAGCGGTCATGGGTCACCATCAGGAGCGACCCGGTGATGCCTTCCAGAATCTGCTCCAGCTGCCAGATGGTCTGCGCATCCAGATGGTTGGTGGGTTCATCCAGAAGCAGCAGGTCCACCGGCCGGATGAGTGCCGCAGCCAGGGCCACCCGTTTTTTCTGTCCGCCGGAGAAGGTCCGCACATCCCCTTCCATGTCCGTCAGTCCCAGCCGCGTCAGCATGGCCCGGGCCTCAAATTCGTCCACGGACCCGAGGCTGTCGTGGCAGTCAGCCAGCACCTGCTGGGGCGCGGTCCGGGCCTGCCTGAAGTCCGGCATCTGCGGCAGATAGGAGACCGTCATGCCCTGTCTGCGCCGGACGCTGCCGCTCTCCGGCTCCTCCAGGCCTGCGCAGATCTTCAGAAGCGTGGATTTGCCGCTCCCGTTGATCCCCACCACGCCGATCTTTTCCCTGTCCCCGATGTGGAGGGTGACCTCCCGGAGCACCGGTTTCAGGGTAAAGCTCCTGGAGACATGGTCAAGTTCAGTCAGAACCATGCTTCTCCTCCGGGGAAGGGAGCGTCTTCCCTTCGGGTTCCTTGTCCGGAGCCGGTTCAGTTTCGAGGGTTTCCTGGGTTTCATCCACCTGCTGCCGGTCGTTTTCCGACTGCTCCGCCTCCATGTTCAGCGCCGCGCGGGCATCCTCACCGGTAATCTTCTGGAGCATCTCCCTGGTAATCTCCCCTTCGAGCGCCGCAATGCGGTTGGCCTGGGCCTCCACCATCTTTTCAAGGACATTGCGCATGCCCCGGGCATTGCCAAAGTCCATTCTGGCACCCAGCGTCATCCCCAACAGCATCTGACGGACCACCTTATCCGCCTCTTCACTCACCGTATAGCCCTGTTTGCCGGCTGTCAGGTGCAGGATCTGCATCAGCTCATCGTCGGTGTAGTCCGCAAAATCGATATACTTGTTGAAGCGGGAAATCAGACCCGGATTTGCCGTGAGGAAGTCATGCATTTCATGTGTGTATCCCGCCACAATCACCACCAGGTCATCCCTGTGGTCCTCCATCAGCTTGACCAGCGTGTCGATGGCTTCCCTGCCAAAGTCATTGTCCATTCCCTTGCGGGAAAGGGCATAGGCCTCGTCGATAAACAGAATGCCCCCGAGAGCGGAATTCACCACCTCGGTCACCTTGCCGGCCGTCTGGCCCACATATCCGGCCACCAGCCCGCTGCGGTCAGTTTCAATAAGCTGGCCCTGGGACAGGAATCCCAGTTTCCTGTAAATCTTGGCGACAAGGCGCGCCACGGTGGTCTTTCCGGTTCCCGGGTTCCCGGTAAACACCATATGGAAGGACATCTTCATGACCTTGAGGCCGTGATCCTTCCGCATCTGACGCACCCGGATCAGGTTGATCAGGGTGTGGACCTCCTTCTTCACCGGGCCAAGACCGATGAGGGAATCCAGCTCAGCCAGCAGCTCCGCCAGGGTTTCCTCCTCCTGCGGCGCTTCCGTCTTTGCCGGTTCCGGGGCTTTTCCGCCCTCCCTGGCAGCCTCAGGGTCCGGCGTTTCCACCTTCTGATATCTTCCGGCTGCGCGCGTCATCATAAAGGTGCGCATGGCCCCCGCATACCGCGTGATAAACTGCAGCTCCCGTCCGCTCATGTCCCCGTCGATCTCCGCGCAGGCAAAGAGCAGCTCGCTGACGGCCTCCACAAACTCAGAGGCCGTTTTTGTCCCGGACTTTTCATCCATGGCCATGCAGCACCGCAGCAGCAGCGGGGTTCCCTCTGCAAAAGAGCGGTTCTTGAAGCCCACCTGCAGCGCCTGCTCCGGCGTCAGCTGTCCCACCTTCAGGATGTCCCTGCGGGGAATGGCGCTGATGAAGCTGAGGGTATCCGGTCTGGTGGCACCTTCCGCCTGGACCATGTTCAACAGCAGCGACTGGACATACATGTCCATAAACAAGCCCACGTCCCGGGTTCCCACCCTCTGCCAGTTTCCCGTTTCCACCAGGTTTTCCGTGCATTTGTGAATCTTTTCATAGGCCATGCGGCCCCGTTTCATCTGTGACTGATCCATTGTCGGTTTCTTCCTTTCAATTCCTTCGGCCGAGTCTGCGGCGAACAGCGCCTAGGCGCTGGCCCAGCCTGCGCCTCTCCGCGCCTGTCAGGATAAAAATCCTCGACAGGGGGACATGATAGTTTCTCAGATAGTAATTCAAGAACAGGATGCCGGCAGCCGTATAGCTGGCCACCGAGGCCACTGCCGCGCCCATCTTTCCCCACAGGGGAATGGTAAACAGGTTGCAGACGATATTGACGCCCACCGAGGCCGACAGCATTGCCAGATACGCGCCCTTCTTTCCTTCGGAGAGCATCAGGGTCCCCACGATCTTGAACCAGCTCATGGGCAGGATTCCGGCAATCAGCAGAACCGTCACCGGATAGGCCGGAAGGTATTCCCGTCCTGCCAGGAGAGAGATCACCGGCTTGCCCAGAAGCAGTATGCCCAGGATCATCAGCATGGTCAGATACCCGTTGATTTTGAGGCTCATGGTCACCTCATCCGTGGCATCCCCCGAGGCGGTTCTTGAAAAGAGAACCTCCCGAAACGCATCCGGAATCAGCCAGCCGTATTCGGACAGCGAGACACCCAGGGTGTAATAGCCGATCTCCACGTCCGGAACATGGAACAGGTAGCCCATCATCAGGGTATCCACCCGGTAGTTGAGGGTCAGCATCAGGGTGGTGATCATGGACACCAGCCCAAAGGGCACGATCTTTGCGGCAAACGCCCAGTCCGCCCGCAGGGGATTGGGCAGCTTTTTCATTCTCACCAGGGCCAGGGCGATGGTGATCACATCCCCCACCACAATCAGGAACAACGCAACCAGGATGGTCCGGTTCATGGTGTAGAAGGCCAGAATCGTGATCACGGTATTGGTGATGCGGGCGGTGAAGAAGATGACATTCTTGAACTTCACATCCTCCACCATGATCACAAAGCTCAGCTGGTTGGCCAGCACCTGAATGGGCGCCAGAAGACAGACCGCCGCCAGTTCAAAGCTTCCAAACCCGATGGCCCCCACGGTGCCGATGATCATGTAAATCAAAAACTGGGCGGTGAAAATCCTCAGGAATTTGTCCGTCACCTGAGGTTCTCCGTTCTTCTTGTAGAAGGGATAGGGCTGGTACAGTCCCAGATTGGCCGTCACCGCCACCACACTGAGCATGGAGGAAATGCGGCCAAGCTGGCCTTTCAGCTCCGGCCCCAGGAAACGGTTGGAGTAGCTGGAGGCGATCAGCCCGATCACCACAGCCATGATTTTTGTAAAAATGGTGAAGACGTAATCGTTGGCTGTCAGGCGGCGGAGCAGTTTCTTGATGATCATCCTATTCCTCCACCATGACCACGCCGGCTTCCTCCGTACACATGACATGCACCGGGGCGCAGCTTTCCTCCAGGAGCTGCCCTGCCACTTTGGCGCTGCGGGAGGAGGGGTACAGGCCATAGATGACCGAGCCGCTGCCGGTCATCCGGGCAGCCAGTGCACCGCTTTTCAGCAGTTTCTGAAGCCCTTCCTCCATCTGAGGCCGCATCCGCCGGCTGACCGGCTCCAGCATGTTCTGCAGGGTTTTGGCCAGTTCCTGCGGATTTCCCGCCAGTCTCGCCGCCTGGGCCCGGTCATTGTCCGGACGGGGACACTCATCCGTGCCCACCGAGGAAAACACTTCCCGTGTGGACAGCCCCCTGCAGGGCTGAAATGCCACCAGATGCATCTTCTCCCGGGCTGCAAGCGGTATCAGCCGCTCCCCGATGCCCTGCACCCGCTGAAGGCCGCCGCCGATGCAGAAGGGCACATCCGCACCCACCCGAACCGCCAGACTTTCCAGTTCCTGCCGGGACAGTCCGGTTCCCCACAGGTGATTGAGCCCCACCAGTGCCGCCGCGGCGTCGCTGGAGCCCCCGCCCATGCCCGCTGCCACAGGGATATACTTCCTCAGGTGGATTCTGGCACCCTTTGTGCATCCTGTGGCCGCCTGCAGGACGCCGGCCGCCTTCATCACCAGATTGCGTTCATCTCCCGGAACAAAGCTTTCCCCGTGATGTGCCACGGACAGCGTCAGTTTCTCATCGCTTTCCAGGGTCAGCAGATCGCACAGGGACACGGATTCCATCAGCATGTCCAGTTCGTGATACCCGTCCTCCCTTGTCCCCAGGACCTCCAGTGTCCAGTTGATCTTTCCCCTGGCCCGCATCAACAGTTTCATGCTTCCTCCCTGGCAGGCGACAGGAGCTTCTCCAGCGCATCCGGGTCCTTCGGAATCGCATGGGAAAGCACCCTGCAGCCATTCTCCGTGATCAGCAGATCATCCTCGATGCGTATGCCGATCTTCCATTCATCGATATACAATCCCGGTTCATCGGTAATCACCATGCCCGCCTCCAGCGGCATGCTGCCTGAGCAGACCGCATCATGGGTATCGATCCCCAGATGGTGTGACACATTATGCATATAATACCGGCTGACTTCCTCGGGTTTTTCGATCAGCCCCAGCCGGATCAGTCCTTCCGCCAGCGTCTCCCTGCAGACCTCGTTGAGCTCTCCCAGCGTCATGCCGGGTGCCGCTGTCTCAGCCACTTTCCGGTTGGCTTCAAGGACGATGTCATACACCTGCCGCTCCCGCGGCGTAAAGGTCCCGCTGACGGGAAACGTCCGGGTGATGTCCGCGCAGTAGCCCTGGAATCTGGCCCCCAGGTCCATCAGCAGCAGCTCGTCCTCGCAGATGGCCCGGCTGTTCTCCCGGTAATGCAGCAGGCATGCGTTTTCGCCACTGGCGCTGATGGTGTCAAAGGCCGTCCCTTCCGCTCCGTCAAAACGGATCTGATATTCAAACAGTGCCTGCGCCTGGTACTCCGTCATCCCGGGCTTGACGCTCCTCCAGACCCTTTCCAGCCCGGCATGGGTCAGTTCAATCGCCCGTTCAATCTTCCGGATTTCATCCTCATCCTTGATCATCCGGGCTGCCGCCAGCACGGGATGCAGGTCGCAGATCTGCACGCCCGGATATGCCTGCGCATATCTTCTGCACTGCATCAGATTGAAGCTTTCCGGAGCATCCACGGCTTCCCTGTGACAGTCAAACCAGGCAAGGGTCACCTGCTCGCGCGCGTGGAGACGTCCAAGATACTCATCCAGCGTCCGGATATCCCGAACATCCTCAATCCCGGAGATTTCCCGGGCCTCCTCCACGGACACCCGTCGTCCCGTCCACCGGACTTTCAGGGGCTCCGGCATCTCAATAAACAGGATCGTCTCTTCCTTGTCCGCGCAGGTGCTCATCACCAGCGCCATCTTTTCCCTGCGCAGTCCCGTCAGATAGAAGAAATGATGATTGCATTCAAAGGGATAAAACGCGTCAAGGGAAAAGGGGATCTCTTCCCCCGAATACAGCAGCAGCAGGCTGTTTTCCGTCATACAGTCAAAAAAGGCGCTTCTGCGCTCCTTCAATCCGTTCATAACTATTGCTCCTTTTTTACAGATACCTTTCCTCCGCAATCTCCGCCAGCCGCCGGGTCAGGTGCATGATCCCATCCTCCCGGACAGAATCACAGCCATTGCTCATCACGCACAGCACCATCTGGCTCTGAGGCTCAAAATACAGATTGCAGACGATTCCTTCATTGGTTCCCTGGTGTCCATAGACAAGCCGATCCTTGAGAAGCGTCTCCTGCCGGATGCAGAAGAAGCTGTACGGGCTGTCTTCCGTAATGCCCGTGGTCTGGGGGCTCTGGGGCATGCGCATCCGCTCCACCGCCTGGGTGGACAGGACGTGAATGCCATCCACCCATCCGTCCATGCAGCAGGCAATGCCCAGACGGCACAGATCCCTCGCCCGCATCAGCAAGGATCCCACCGTCACCCTGTAATGGTGATCAGGATCCGCCTTGGCTTCATATTTTTGACGCAGCATGTAGGACGGCGCCTGATACAGGCTGCCATCCTTGTGGTAGGTTGCCGCAATATCATCCGGGTTTTGAAGCTGCTGAACCGTATAGGCGGCATCCATCCCCAGCGGCGCAAAAAGGTACGTCCTCATGAACGTGGACACATCCATCCCGGTCACCGATTCGATAATGGCTCCCGTGATTCCGGCGCCAAAGTTGCTGTATTTATACTGGCTTCCCGGTTCAACCTCCCTGAAATTCGCCCTGGCCTTTTTCTTGAGCGAGATCATATCAGACAGGATGCTGGACTGGCGGCTGTAAGACCCTTCCTCATTGATTCCGCTGGTATGACTCATGAGCATCCGCAGGGTGATCGGCTTTTTGGGGTAGCGGGGATTTCCTGTTTGATACCCCAGATAGGTGCTGATGTCCTCATCCGGATCCAGGATTCCCGCATCCATCAGCAGTCCAAGCCCGATTCCCGTCACAAACTTGGTCACCGATGCGCACTTGAAATAGGTATTGGGGCCGACAGGCACCCGTGTCGTCTTCTGCTGAACCCCGTAATAGCGCTCATAGACGATCTGACCCCGCAGCGCCACCACAAAGGCGCCGCCGACCGCATCCGCATCCCTGAATGCCCTGTCCACCTCAGCATCCATGTCTTCACACAGCGATGCGCTCCACCCAAGCAGGAGCAGAAACACGAGAACCGCACAGGTTTTTTTCACAGCATCTCCCCCTTTGTTTATACTCGACCATCTTACCACCGCACAGGATATGCCGCAAGAAGGAAACCATGTCCTTGTCCGCTCCATGACACCTCCCGCCCGGGTTGATCCTCTTCTTCCGATCCCGTCTGTCTATCCATTCCCAGAAAACACCTTATCTGATTCTTTTATTTTTGTGTATCTAACTATCTATCTGTCTGAAAATCATTCAAATTTCACCATGATCATTGTCTTTTTCCCGAATTCTACTTATAATGATCTGTGATTCTTTCTTTGCGCTCGGTCTTTCAGTTCTACGAAACCTTCAAAACTGGAGTGAATACATGAAGAAAAATGCAGTGATTATCGGTGCCGGCCCTGCAGGCCTTACTGCAGCCTATGAACTTCTCAGCCGGTCGAAGGATTATCATGTCACTGTTCTTGAGGAAAGCGACACCTTTGGCGGGATCTCGCGGACTGTCGTCCATAACGGCAACCGCATGGACATGGGCGGACACCGCTTTTTTTCCAAGGTTCCGGAAGTCAATGCATGGTGGGAAAAAATGATGCCCTCACAGGGAGCTCCTTCCAAGGATGATATCCTTCTCGGAAGGGAGCCAACCCTGAAGCAGGGCGGACCCGATCCGGAGCAGGAGGACCGGGTCATGCTCAGGCGCCACAGGCTCTCCCGGATCTTCTTCAACGGAAAGTTCTTCGATTATCCCATCTCCCTCAAGTTGCAGACCTTCGCCAACATGGGACTGGGAACCACGATTGTGGTCGGCTTTTCCTATCTGAAAAGCGCACTCTTCAAGCGGCCGGTCCGGAGCCTGGAGGACTTTTACATCAACCGCTTCGGGCGGAAACTCTATTCCATGTTTTTTGAAAATTATACCGAAAACCTGTGGGGCCGCCATCCCAGTCAGATCAGCCCGGAATGGGGTGCCCAGCGCGTGAAGGAGCTGTCCATCCTCTCCCTCCTGTCCAATGCGTTGGGTAAAGTCTTCCATATCAAATCCAGAAAAGTGGAAACCTCGCTCATCGAGGAGTTCTCGTACCCGAAGCTTGGTCCGGGCCAGCTCTGGACAGTGACCGCGGATGCGATCCGGGAAATGGGCGG
>CACYCQ010000318.1:0-8688 GCA_902772995.1 uncultured Eubacteriales bacterium | reverse complement strand
TGCGCCTGGCACTGCCGGAGTCGGTATCCACGGCCCAGAAGGTCCTCGCCCGGCGCAGTGAACTGCTGCAGGACGCGGAGGACAAGGCCAGCAGGATGAAGCAGGAAGCGGAGAGCCAGGCGCAGAAAACCAGGGAAGAGGCCAGAAATTACGACCGGGATACCCGTGCAAGGGCGGAAGAGATCAGCAAGAATACCATGGATCGTGCAGTGGCGGATGCCAATGCCATGGTTCAGGATGCGCAGATGAGGGCACAGGCCATCCTGGATGCAGCCCAGGCGACCCAGAAAAAGCTGGTTGAAAACAGCGAGATTACCCGCAGAGCGCAGGCCTATTCCATGGAGCTCAAGGATAATGCCCAGAAGGAAGCCGACAGGATCTATTCCCAGGCCTGCATGCAGGTGGACAAGATGCTCAGCGGCGCTGCCTCCGCTCTGGCCAGAAGCGCCACGGAAATGAGCCAACTGAGGGAAAACCTGCTGGGAAACGGGCAGGTTCTGCCCCACGGCTGAAATAAGGAGTCTGTTGAGAGAAAATGAAAGAAGAGAAGATACTGTATATTGTTGTCCCCTGTTATCAGGAGGAAGCGGTGCTGGGGGAGACCAGCCGGCGCCTCAAGGAGAAGCTGCAGCAGCTGGTTTCGGAAAACAAGATCGCTCCGCAGAGCAAGGTGCTGCTGGTCAATGACGGCTCCCGGGACCGGACATGGGAGATCATCTGCAACCTGCATGAACAGGATCCCGGCGTCTTTTCCGGCATCAGCCTTTCCCGTAACCGGGGGCATCAGAATGCCCTGCTTGCGGGACTGATGGAAGCCCGCAGGAGAGCGGATGTGATCATCTCCATGGATGCGGACCTTCAGGATGACATCAATGCCGTGGATGCCATGATTGACGCCTACCACGGAGGATATGACATCGTCTACGGCGTGCGCAGCAAGCGGGAAAAGGATACGTTCTTCAAGCGCTTTACCGCGGAGGGATTTTACCGGGTCATGCAGGTGCTGGGGGTGGATATCGTCTTCAACCATGCGGATTACCGCCTCATGAGCCGCAGGGCGGTGGATGGCCTGGCGCAGTTCGGTGAGGTGAACCTGTTCCTCAGGGGCATTGTGCCGCAGATCGGCTATCCGTCCACCACCGTGACCTATGAACGCGCGGAGCGCTTTGCGGGGGAGAGCAAGTATCCCCTCAAGAAGATGATGGCCTTTGCCGCGGACGGCATCACGTCCTTCTCGGTCAAGCCCATCCGGCTGGTCCTCTGGGCGGGCGTGATCCTGTTCATGGTCAGCCTTGTCATGTTCCTGTACACGGTCATCCGCAAGCTGACCGGCTACAGCTTCAACGGCTGGGCTTCCCTGATGGCCAGTATCTGGATGCTGGGCGGAATTCAGCTGCTGGCGCTGGGCGTCATCGGTGAGTATATCGGAAAGATCTATAATGAATCCAAGCACCGGCCAAGGTACATCATCGCGGAGATACTCGATGACAACGAGGTCCGCTCATGAGCGAGCTGTGGATTGTCGCCCTGGGACCGGACCGGGCGCCGCTCATGACCGATGAGGTCAAGGCCCTTCTGGAAGGGGAGGCGCAGGTGCTTCTTCGCACGCGCCGCCACGGCGCGGCCGACTGGCTGGAGAACCGGGGGATCCCCTTTGAGGACCTGGACGAGCTGTATGACCGGACCGAGGATTTTGATGAGCTGTGCGAGGCGGTCACGGACAGGATTCGTACCCTGCTGAGGCAGCGGGGAGAGCTGGTGTACGCGGCGGCGGACCCCGTCAGGGATGAAACCGTCCTGCGCCTGTGCAGACAGCTGGAAGGAGAGGCGTCCGTGCACGTGCTGCCGGGGATCAGCCAGGCGGACGTGTGTGCGGCGGCGGTGGTGCCCTTCGGGGTGGACTGCTCGGCGCTGAAGGTGGTGACCGCCAGCTCCCTGAAGGATCCGCATGTGGCGGCGGACTGCCCGCTGTGCGTGGTGGAACTGGACAATGTCTATCTGGCGTCGGATGTCAAGCTGCTTCTGGGAGAGCTCTTTGACGATGAGATGACCGTCTATTTTCTTCCGGACGCCTCCGTTCCCCGGGCGCTGCCCATCTGCCTGCATGCGCTGGACCGGCAGGAAGGAATCGATCACCGCTCTGCGGTACTGGTACCCGAAGCGGATGTGTTTCATCGTCGGCGCGCGGACTTTGCGGACCTGGTGGAGGTCATCCGGAGGCTCCGCGCTCCGGGAGGCTGCCCATGGGACAGGAAGCAGACCCATCAGAGCCTGCGCCGCTACATGATTGAGGAAGCCTACGAGGCGGCGGATGCCATGGAGGCGGGAGATCCGGAGCGCCTGGCGGATGAGCTGGGAGATGTGCTGCTGCAGGTCGTGCTGGGCAGTCAGGTGGCAGCGGACCACCGGGATTTCACCTGGCGGGAGGTCACCACGAAGATCACCCGTAAGATGATCCGTCGCCATGCGCATGTCTTTGGGGAGACGCCGGGGAGCACGGATGAGGAGATCCGGGGAATCTGGGAGCGGAAGAAGCAGGAGGAAACCGGCAGGACGGATCCCCTGAGCCGTGCCCGGAGCGTGCCCGGGAGCATGCCGGCGCTGATGAGGGGACAGAAGGTGCTCTCAAGGCTTTACGGACAGGACATCGGCAAAGAGACCGGCCTGCAGGAGACCCTGAGGGAGCAGGTGACGGATGAAGGCTCGCTTGGGACAGTGCTGGAACAGCTCTGCGCACGGGCCGAGGAGCTGGGGCTGGATGCGGAGCAGGCCCTGCACAGTGCGCTTGGAAAGAGGCTGTGACGGGGAATGGCCGGAGCGGACCTGGCCCATGATCGGAGACCTGGCAGAGAGCAGGGAAAAAGAAAAGTATATGGCGGATTGAATTTTTTGCTTGAAAGAGTCCGCATTCTCATGTATTATATCCCTTGTCTTCCGGTTTAAAATCATCGGATAAAGATTATAGAATTATCAATTGGAGGAGTTTCAGATATGAATAAGGTACAGCTGAGTGCTGAGATTGCCAAGCGTGCAGGACTGACCCGCAAGGATGCGGAAGCCGCTGTGACGGCCATGGGTCAGGTTGTTGCAGAGAGCCTCAAGGCGGGCGAGAAGGTCCAGATCGTCGGATTTGGTGCGTTTGAAGTCAAGCATCGTCCGCCCCGCAAGGCGAGAAATCCGAAGACCGGTGAGGAGATCGAGATTGGTGAGCGGCGCTCAGCGGTGTTCAAGCCCGGCAAGAACCTCAAAGAGGCTGTCGAGTAATCGGCATGCATGACCGCCCCTGCTGGCGGCCTTTTTTGAATGAGAATAAGAGCATTCGGTACTGGAAACAGGGAGACAGATGCCTCCTGACGGCAATCAACCTGCGATGTTTCCCGCTCCGGATGCTTTTTGTTCAGAAATGAACGAATGGGAGGAGTACCGCATGGAAAAGTCAAAGGTTTTCTTTACGGACTTCAGAACCGTGGCCAATGGGGACGGGCTGGTTTTGAAGCTGCAGAAACTGCTTCGCAGGGCAGGAATCGGGGAGATCGACATGGACGGCAAGTTCGTGGCGATCAAGATGCACTTTGGCGAACTTGGCAATCTCGCATTCCTGCGTCCCAACTATGCCCGCGCCGTGGCGGATGTGGTGAAGGAACTGGGAGGAAAACCCTTCCTGACCGACTGCAACACCATGTATCCTGGAAGCCGGAAAAACGCCCTGGAGCACCTGGAGTGCGCGTGGCTCAACGGATTTACGCCGTATACCGTGGGCTGCCCGATCATCATCGCAGACGGTCTCAAGGGAACGGATGAGGCGATCGTCCCGGTCCAGGGCGGAGAATATGTGAAGGAAGCCAAGATCGGCCGGGCGGTCATGGATGCGGATGTGTTCATCAGCCTGAACCACTTCAAGGGCCATGAGGCTGCCGGCTTTGGCGGGGCCATCAAAAACATCGGCATGGGCTGCGGCTCAAGGGCTGGCAAGAAGGAACAGCACAGCAGCGGCAAGGCGATCATTCACGAGGAGAAATGCCGGGGATGCCGCCGCTGTATGAAGGTGTGCGCCAACAACGGCCTGGAGTTCAACACCGAAACCCGGAAGATGACGGTCAACCGGGACAACTGCGTGGGCTGCGGACGCTGCCTGGGCGCCTGCAACTTTGATGCCATCGAATTTGAATTCACCGACGCGGTGAAGATGCTCAATGTCCGGATGGCGGAATATGCCAAGGCGGTCATTCAGGATCGGCCGAATTTCCACATTACCCTGGTGATGGATATCTCGCCCAACTGCGACTGCCACGGGGAGAACGATGCGCCGATCCTGCCGGATGTGGGCATGTTCGCCAGCTTTGATCCGCTGGCCCTGGATCAGGCATGCGTGGATGCCTGCCTGCGCAACAAGCCACTGCCCAACAGCCAGCTCAGCGACAACATGAACCGCAAGGGCTTTGTGGACAGGGGAGACCACTTCACCAATTCAAGACCCGAATCCGAGTGGAAGACCTGTCTGTCCCATGCGGAGAAAATCGGGCTGGGCAGCCGGGACTATGAACTGATCGTCATGAAATAAGGAATCGAGCAAGGAAGGGGCAGAACATGAAATACAAGGGGATCATCTTTGACCTGGACGGGGTCATCTGTTTTACGGATCAATATCATTATCTCGCGTGGAAAACCCTGACGGATGAGATCGGGGTGGAGTTCAACGAGACGATCAACAACCGTCTGCGGGGCGTATCCAGAATGGACAGCCTGGAGATCATCCTGGAGCGTAGCAGCAAAACCTATACGAAGGAAGAAAAGGAATCCATGGCGGAAAAGAAGAACAATCTTTACCGCCAGATGCTCAGCGACATGACGCCGGAGGATCTGCCGGAGGAAGTACAGGAGACCCTCGTCGTTCTCCGGAGTGCAGGACTGAAGCTGGCCATCGGCAGCTCCAGCAAAAATACCCGCTATATCCTGGAGCGCATCGGGCTGGGCAGTTTCTTTGACGCCATCAGCGATGGAACCAATATCCAGCGCAGCAAGCCGGATCCCCAGGTGTTTACCATGGCGGCAGAGTTCCTGGGACTGGCTCCCCGGGACTGCCTGGTGGTTGAGGATGCCCGCGCAGGCATCCAGGCGGCCATCGCCGGCGGCTTTGACAGTGCGGGTCTGGGAGAAGCGGCCGAATGCGGCATGGCGACCTATGCCATGAAGCAGTTCTCCGATCTGAAGGAAATCTGCACGGGAGAAAACGTGTGAAAACGGTGCGCTTTGGAATCGCGGGGCTGGGGATCATGGGGCAGAAGCATGCCCGGATGCTGCTGACCGATGTGGAGGATGCCCAGCTGAGCGCGGTGGTCACCTCCAACCCGGCCCATCTTTCCGCCCTGATGGCCATGCCCGGGGGACGAAGCGTGCGCAGCTTCTCCAGTTATGAAAAGATGCTTGCCTCGGATGAGATCGATGCGGTTCTCATCGCCACGCCCCACCGGCTGCATGTGGAGCAGGCGATCCAGGCTTTGAATGCGGGAAAGCATGTGCTGCTGGAAAAGCCGGCGGGAGTTGCGGCCGCCGAGGTGAGGGAGCTCAATCAGGTGGCCGCGCAAAGCGACAGGGCCTTTGGCATCATGCTCAACCAGCGGGCCAACCCGGTTTTCCGCCGTATGAAGGAACTGGTCGCCTCCGGTGAAATGGGACAAATCCGCAGGGTGAACCTCCAGATTACGGACTGGCTGCGAACGGAAGCCTATTTCAGGTCCTCATCCTGGCGCGCGACCTGGCAGAAGGAGGGCGGCGGCGTGCTGCTGAACCAGGCGGTACACAATCTGGACCTGTACCAGTGGATCTGCGGCATGCCCAAGTCGCTTCGCGCTTTTGTGGGCTATGGAAAATGGCATGACATCGAGGTGGAGGACGACGTGACGGCGGTGATGACCTGTCAAAACGGAGCGACGGCCACGCTGATCACCTCCACCGGGGAATACCCCGGCAGCAACCGGTTTGAGATCTCCATGGACGGAGGACGGATTCTCATGGAAAACGGCCGTCTGCTGGTGACCCGCCTCGAGGAATGCCTGCCTGATTTTATCCGAAACAGCCCATCCATGTTTGAAGGCCCCAGGAGCGTGACCACTGATGAAACGCCTGCGGAGCCGGATCCTGCGCATGTGGGCATCCTGAATGATTTCTGCAGCCATGTGCTCTATGGCACACCGCTTCTGGCACCCGGCGAGGAGGGCATCCACAGCGTCATTCTGGCCAATGCGGTGTACTATTCCGACTGGACGAAGGAAGAAGTGCAGTTCCCCATGCCGGAAGAGCGGTATGCGCAGCTGCTGCGCGAGCGGTGTGAAGAAGCTGGAAAAGCAGCCGGAAAGTCTCTGCAGTGAAGGACAGTGACTGAGAAAACAAGAATCCCTGAAGCGTGCCGGAAGGACCCGCTTCAGGGATTTCTTTTTTTCGGGCGGTACAGGACGGATGCTCCACGATAAGCAGAGCATTGGCCCAGAAAGGGGCGAAGAGCCTGCGCGGTGGGAAATTCGCCGTTGAGGCAATCTGACAGGCAATCCGCTACATTCTGAATAATGAAACCTATGTCGGCGATAAGCACATGATGAAACAGCCGCCAGTTGCAGCCAAGGAGCAAGCGATGGATTTCCGATTGGTGGATGAAACCGGATGATCAAGACGTCGACAGGCAAGTCTTTAGCGATTTTGCTTCATGCAAATATGTGACGGATCAGTTTGACCGGGAGCACGGCTGCGGACTCAGACGTCCCTGATCCGTTTGTCGCACTTTCTGGCCAGCCAGGTGCCGAAGGACTGGATGACCTGGGTAATGAGCACCAGCACGATCACCGCGAGGTAGAGGATGGCATACCGGTAGCGCTGGTAGCCGTAGGCAAGGGCCAGCTTGCCCAGTCCGCCGCCGCCCACCGCGCCGGACATGGCCGTATAGCCCATGATGGTGGTGATGGCCAGGGTGAAGTTGGTGATGAGGCTGGGCACGCTCTCCGGCAGCATGACATGCAGGATGATCTGCATGGGCGTGGCGCCCATGGACTGCGCGGTCTCGATGATGTTGGGATTGATCTCACGAAGGCTGGCTTCCACCAGACGGGCGATGAAGGGGAAGGCAGCCACCGTCAGGGGGACGATGGAGGCCACGGTGCCCACGGAGGTTCCGATAATCAGCCGGGTCAGGGGAATGACCATCACCATCAGGATGATGAAGGGAACAGAACGCAGCAGGTTGATGAACACGTTGAGGAAGTTCATTACGGGAGAGGGCAGGGGACGGATGCCCTTCTTCTCACCGGTGACCAGCAGGATTCCAAGGGGCATGCCCAGGATGATGGCAAAAAGGGTGGCCAGCAGTGTGGAGTACAGGGTTTCCCAGAGCGCAAAGGGGAACTCGTTGATCAGGCAGGCAAAGGCCTCTTCCAGACGTTCCGGGGTGAATGCAGTGGCAAAATTCATGCCCGCACCTCCTTATCCTTAGCTGTGTATTCGGCTTCAACCTGGACCGTGACATCGGGCATGGCGCTCAGATAGGACACGGCCTTCCCCAGATCGGTGGGTGTGCCGGGAATCTCCAGGAGAATATATCCATAGGCCTTGTTCCCCACGGAACGGGTGGAAGCGCCCAGAATGCTGGCCAGGATGCCGCATTCCACGGCCATCTTGGCGATGAGGGGCTCCCTTGAGGCCAGGGCACCGTTGAAAATGACCCGGATGCGCTGGCCGCCTTCTTCAAAGACATTGGTATTTTCGGCGGATTCGGGATAGATGAGGTTCTTGGTGGCCCTGGCACGGGGATTCGAGAAGATTTCACTGACGATCCCTTCTTCCACGACTTCTCCGTTTTCCAGGATGGCCACGCGGTTGCAGATTTCCTGAACCACGCTCATCTGATGGGTGATGACGATGACGGTAATGCCCATTTTCTCGTTGATGGACCGGATCAGCTCCAAAATGGCATGGGTCGTTTTGGGATCCAGCGCGCTGGTGGCCTCGTCGCACAGCAGGACGTCCGGTTCCGTGGCCAGGGCACGGGCAATGGCCACGCGCTGCTGCTGACCGCCGGAAAGCTTGGCGGGATAGGTGTTGGCCTTGTCCGGAAGGCCCACGAGGGCCAGAAGCTCCTGGGCCTTCTTCTCCGCAACGTTCTGCTTGACGCCGCTCAGACGCAGGGGAAGCATGACATTGCTCAGGCAGGTGCGCTGCATCAGGAGGTTGAAGCCCTGGAAGATCATGGTGATCTTGCGGCGCATGTCACGCAGCTGGCGGCCGGACAGAGAGCCCATGTCCTGTCCGTTGACCAGAACCTGCCCCTCTGTGGGGCGTTCCAGCATGTTGACGCAGCGGACCAGAGTGCTTTTGCCGGCACCGCTCATGCCGATGATGCCGTAGATATCCCCGTCGTGGATGGTCAGGTTGATGTGCCGCAGCGCATCCACTGTCCCGTCCGGGGTTTCAAAATGCTTGGACATATTCTTGAGTTCAATCATGCGGGTCCCTCCCACTTTTCTGAAAATGCTCTTCATTATAGCCATCTTTGGAGGTCTCCGCAACCATGGACGACAGAGAAAACAGGGCTGCGGCACTGGTGCGCTGGCTGCGGTACCGGAACAGGGGGGAAACGGGCGGGGGAGGCCGGCAGCTGCCGAAAGGTCAATGACGGGAAAGGGTTCATTTGCCGGACTCTGC
>CACYCQ010000317.1:0-37022 GCA_902772995.1 uncultured Eubacteriales bacterium | reverse complement strand
GTATATACGGGCAGAAAAATCCCGGAAGTCTGCTCCGGTCATGACCGGAGAAACAGATTTCCGGGATGCATCAGGATTATTCAAGCAGGGTGCTCATGGGACGCCCCTGCGCGAGCGGAAGGGAGAACCCCAGAACCCGGGCCAGGGTGGGCGCCTCATCCACCAGGTTCCCCTCCTCCAGGAAGGCGCCCTCCCTGAAGCCGGGTCCGCGGGCAACAAACACCGGCTGAGGTCCCCGGTCCGGATGATAGCCATGAGTGGCGCGCCGCTCCCCTTCCTCCAGGCCGGGTGATGCCATCATGGCAGGCGGCAGCCAGTTTTCTGAGAAGGCCGTCTGCCCGTCTCCCTCCAGAATGAAGGAAGCATCACCGTACAGGTGTTCTTCCAGCCTCGCCTCCTCGCGGGTATAGACCCGGGAGATGCCACAGTCCTCCCGCTCCTTCATGGCCGTAAGCACCTCCAGTGTTTCCCGGACCAGAGCGGGATCCTCCGGGTCCGAGAGTACCACGGGAGAACACATACCTCCGCCCTGGCACCAGGCCTTCCAGAGGGTGACCCTGCCCTCTGGATCGCAGCGGACAAGTCCAGCCTCCCTCAAAAGGACATTGGGCCGGAGAATCCGGCAGTAGTCCATCTGTCCATGGTCGCTGACCAGTACAAAGCAGGTCCTGTCCCGAAGCTTTTTCTCCTCCAGGGCTTCAAGTATCCACCCGATATAGCGGTCTGTGTCCAGTACCGCCCGGGTCACTTCCGGATGAAAGACGCCGTGGGCATGCCTGGCTTCATCCACATGAACCGGATGCAGGGCAAGCACATCCGGTTCCGCTTCCCGGATCAGGTCGCAGGCGCAGCGGACAAGCACCTCATCCGCCTCAGGATGCCGGTCCATTCGCCTTCCCCTCCAGTTGCGGGATGCCAGCTGCACCACCTCCCGCGAGGAGCCCATCCGTTCCATCACCGCCTCCAGCGTGTCGGAAGGCCTGTAAGGCCAGACCTCCGGAATCAGCCAGTCCACGGCCGGATGGCCTCCGGTCGTCGGCCAGAAGACCGAAGCCGTGGTGTATCCATGAGCTTTTGCCTGTGTAAAAAGGTCCTGCGGACAATGGTTATGAAGCCGCTCCCACCGCCAGAGGGGCCGGGGATTTCCCGGCTCCGGCAGTGTATTGGAGGTGACAGCGTGGACTTCAGGATAGGTGCCGGTAATGATGGAGGCATGGCAGGGATAAGTCAGTGTGGGATAAATGGAGCGGATCCGTCTGACCCTTGCCCCGCCTCCCAGCGCTTCCCGGAAGGCCGGCTGACGCTCCAGCAGTAAAAGATCTTCCCCCACCAGAGCATCGGCGGAAAACAGAATCAGCTTCCTGCGCATGTCAGCTGGGGTTGGCCCGTACATACTGCTCGAGCATGCCTCCCAGGTCCTCCGCCATTCCCTGCGCCGCTTCCTCCGGGGTCAGGTCCTGTTCCAGCATGTCGGAAACCCAGTTCTGAATGCCGTAGTAAAAGTCGATGGACGGGCCCACCGTCACGGAATGCATGGTGTCCGGCGTCTGCAGCACCTGCCTGAGCCCCACCTCATACTGGGGATACTGACTGACAAGCTCCGTCCATGCGCTGCTGTCGGATGCCTTCACATTGGAGGGCAGATAGCCGGTTCCCCTGGCAAAGGTGGCCTGAACATCGGGTCCGGTCATCCAGGTGACGAACGTCCACGCAGCATTTCGCCGTGCCTCTCCCTGATCGAAGATGACCAGGCAGCTGCCGTTGACCGTGGCGCCCTCCGCTGCCTTCTCACTGACCCGGGGATAGAAGGTCACGCCCAGTTCAAATGAATCCCCGATTTTCTCCAGCAAGGAGGTCACATTCGAGGAGGAGCTGATCATCATCAGCTGTTTTCCTGCCACAAAGGCATCCAGGGAGCCTTCTCCATTTTCAAGAACGCCGCTTTCATACAGCGCCTTCCAGGTCTTGAGGAATTCCAGGAGCGCTCCGTTGTCCACGCATTCCAGCGCAGAGGCGGTCCCTTCAGTGCCGTTGGTCCGGTTGACCAGATTGCTGCCGAGCTGTCCCAGCCAGTTAGCCAGCGTGGGCGTGTTGGGAAGGCAGGCAAACACCGTCCGGGATCCGTCCCCGTCTTTTTCAAGTCCGCTTCCTGCCAGAGAGGCAATGCCCTCCAGGGTCCCGGGAACGGTGAGTCCCAACGCATCAAAGGCCGACTTATTGTAGTAGAGCACAGTGGTGGATGTGGCAAAGGGCAGTCCAAGCTGTACGCCGCCCATCTTCCAGTTTGCCAGTGCCGGGGCAAGCAGATCAGACAGATCCGACTCAGGGTGCTCCTGCAGAGCACGGTCCACGGGGTAGGCCATCTCTGCAGAGGCAAAAGAGACCTTTCCAGTGGCGTCCAGCTGCATGACATCCGGCAGGTTGTCCGTTTGACCGGAAGAAAGCACGGAGTTGAGCTTGGTGACGGCTTCGCTGTACTTCCCCTGGAAGACCGCTTCCACCTCAATACCCTGTTCCCTGCCCAGGGTTTCGTTGAATTCCTTGACAAACGCATCCATGAGCTGTCCCGCTTCCTGTGTCATGGAGTGCCAGAGTGTCAGTTTCACGGGTTCCGCCACGCCGACGGAACAGACCAGAAGAAGGATTGCCAGCATCAGTAATACCCGTTTCATTGTGATTGCCTCCTTGCGATCATATTGTTTATCAGGAAATCAGCGCGCCTGAGCTCATGGCGTGGCTGACAGCCTTTCGTAAAATGAGATAGACCACCATGGTGGGAAGCATGGTGACGAACGTGGCCGCCAGGATCACCTCATAGTTGGTGGCGTCGATGGTGGTCAGCATGGTAATGCCCACCTGGACCGTACGCATGCTGTTGCGGTTGGTTACCAGCAGGGGCCACAGGTAGGTGTTCCACTGGGCCAGAAAGCTCTGAAGAAACAGCGTGATGAGCACCGGACGGGCTGTGGGCAGCAGGACGGAGAAGATAAAGCGGAAATCTCCGCACCCGTCGAGCATCGCGGCATCATGCAGGGCCACGGGAGATGTCATGAACTGCTGGCGCAGCATGAACATCTGGGAAGCGCCCACAAAGCTCACAATGCACATTCCCAGATAGGTGTCCAGAAGCCCCATGCCGGAGACCGTCTGGTAATTGGCGATTACCAGCACGTCCGGGGGCAGCATCATGGTTGTGAGCATCAGGAGAAAAAAGAACCTGTGTCCGGGAAAACGGTAAAAGACGAAAGCGTAGGCGGCAAAGACCGCCAAAAACATGCGTACTGTGGAGGACAGCGTCGCCACGATCAGGGAATTGAGGTAATACCGCAGCATGGGGGTCATGTCAAATACGTACCTGAAGTTATCCAGATTGCGGAAACTTTCAGGAAAAAGTGTCGGCGGATAGGAGGAAAACTCCTGCGGAGTCTTAAAGGCCCCCATCAGACCGTAGAACACGGGAAACAGCACCACCGCCGCCATCAGCACAAGGACCAGATCCGGCAGAAGTCTGAGCAGCCGGTTGGAATTCTTCATTGATAATGCACCCGCCCTTTCTCCGTCGTGAAAAGCAGGAGCGTGAATGTCAGGGTCATCAAGAAGGCGATGATGCTTACGCAGGCGGCAAGGCTGTAGTTGGACGAGCTGAAGCCCGTTGAGTACATGAGATAGATCATTGTGGTTGTGGAGCGTGCCGGCCCGCCCCCGGTCAGAATCAGAATGGGCCCGTTGGTCATCAGGGCCTGAATCATGTTGGTGCAGACCACATACAAAAGCGTCGGAGAAAGAAGAGGAAGCTGAATCTGCATAAAGATGCGCAGGGAAGACGCTCCCTCAAGAGCGGCGCTCTCCGCAAGTTCCCCCGGAATGGCCCTGAGGGCAGAGAGAAAGAGCAGAAAATTGAAGGCGATCCCCATCCAGATGGTAATGATCAGGATCCCGTACATTGCCGTCCTCCTGTCCGTCAGCCACCTGATATCCAGTCCCGTGATGTAATTGAGGTAACCCGCCGTAGGGTTGAGCAACACCTTGAAGACCAGGGAGATAGACGCCATGGACACGGACATGGGCAGCGCAAAGGCCGTTTCCATGATGGAATGGAAAGGACTCTTCTGTCGGCACATCCATGCCAGAAGGAGTGTCAGTACCACAGTGACGGGGACGTTGACACCGCACAGAAGCAGCGTGTTGCGCAGTGCACTGGAAAATTCCTTTCTTCCAAAGAGATACCTGAAATGATCCAGTCCCGCAAACCCGGTGATCTCTCCTCGGAAATTGACCACTGAAACGCTCTGCACCAGCGCCTGTCCAAAGGGATAAAACACAAAGATGACGGCAAAGGTCAGCATGGGAAGGAGAAAAAGGATTCCCTTGACAGAATTCTGGCCAGGCAGGTGTCTCTGTCTTGCCCCGTTTGATTTATAATATATCAAAAGAAAAACCTCCTGAAATTTCTTCAGGAGGCAAAAAAACATGGTAAAACCCAAAATCTCTTCTTCCATCCAGACTATACTGTCGGCTTCGGAGTTACACCGAATCTGCCTTACGGCTCGCGGGCTATACCGCCGGTAGGGAATTTCACCCTGCCCTGAAGAAATTGTTATTCACTTGACTGGACGTATTATAGGCCCGTCCGCATATTCCGTCAAGCACACAATCTGTTTCTTCGGAGCGGTTTCACGGTTTCACGAAATTCAGCGCTGTGAATGTCCGTTTCTTTTGAGGTGTCAGATAAGCGTGCCGCTGCAGTCTGGATTTGTCAGGAAATTCCTGATAGCTGCAGGAAAAAGCATGTCACCCGTCACTCATCTTCGTTTTCGGGGGGATCCAGATTCATGATCATGATCAGTGCGTCCTCCCGGTTGTCCTCATAATACTGTTTCCGGTAGCCCGCCTTCATAAAGCCAGCTCCCAGATACAGCTTCTGTGCGCGGAGATTGGACCGGCGAACTTCCAGAAACAGGATGTTCAAGCCATTCTCCCTTGCAAGTTCGATGAGCGCATTCATGATCCTTTTCCCGTATCCATTTCCCTGGAATTCAGGGTCCACGGCAATATTGAGGATATGCCCCTCGTTGATCACCAGCCATATTCCCCCGTAGGCAATCAGTCTTCCGCTATCGTCAAAAATGCCCAGCCATCTGCTCAGCACGTTTTCCTCAAGATCATGGGAAATGGACTCCTCGGACCAGGGATCGGAAAAACAAAGCCGTTCAATGCGGTGAATCTGCGGGGTATCCTTTCCTTCCAGAAGGCGGATCAGTTCACTCAATCCTTCTTCCCTCCCGTTTTGCGCGTTCCCGTTCCGCCTGGGGTGCCCTGAGATACAGAGGCTGCAGGGTCAGATAATCCCCAAGGGACGCCCCGTCGGTGATTCTCCTGAACGCCAGCGCACCGGCCAGTCCTGCACGAAGAATCTGGTGTCCTGCCGGCGCAAAGACGACCCGTTCCCCCAGGGCATCCTTTGCCGCAGCGCGGCACACCTCCATTCCGTCTCCGGTCAGCATCACGCGTTCCGGCCTCCCCGCCAGGATATCAAGAAGCTCAGAAAGCTTCATGGCCCGGTCCTCCATGATCCGTTCCCCGCCGGAAAACAGCGCCGTATAGACCTGCTGTGCCCGGGCATCCAGCACCGGAGCGACGCATCCATCAAAAAAGGGGGCATTTTGCGCCAGCGCCTCCAGAGCATCCACCCCGATCACAGGTTTGCCGCAGGCATGGGCTAGTCCCTTGACGGTGCTCACGCCTATCCGCACGCCGGTAAAGGAGCCGGGACCCGTCACCGCGCCAAAGACATCGATGTCTCCCATCTCCCGTTCCGTCATCCTGAGCGCCGTATCCACCATGGGCATCAGACGTTCACTGTGTGTCAGCCGGTGGACCATCACCGACTCATAGATCAGCCTTCCATCCTCCAGCAAAGCGACACCGCAGGCTGGTCCGGACGTGTCTATCATCAACAGATTCATGGCTTGCTCTCCTCCAGGTCTTCCCGGGTCAGATCAAGTGCGCGCGCGAGGCGGAGAAGCAGATGATCTCCTTTCGGCGTGGCGCTGGAAATTCTGGCCTGTCGTCCTCCTTCGTTTCCGGTATAGCACAGTTCAATGCAAAGGGCATCCTCCGGCAGGGCTGAGGGCACCTGATCCGGCCACTCCACAAAAGCCACCCCGTCCGCAGGCGGCAGAAATTCTTCAAGTCCCGCCTCATAGAAGGCTTCTTCCTCCTCAATGCGGTACAGGTCAAAGTGGTACAGCTTCATCTTATCTCCCTGATGGATGTTCAGGATGGTGAACGTCGGGCTGGGAACCGCCCCACATATCCCAAGACTTCGTGCCGCTGCGCGGGTGAGCACGCTCTTTCCCGTGCCCATTTCGCCGCTGAGAAGTACCGTATCCCCCATGCGCACACAAGCGCCCAGGCTGCTGCCCAGGCGCTTCGTATCCGCTTCACTCAAAAGCGTCAATTCGATCAATGGTTTCCCTCCTGATTTTTGCCGGACCCAGAGGTCCCTTCCTGTACAGTGCCTATATTATCCACAAATCCGGGATTATTTCAAGCACCGGTCGGATCTCCGTATGGGATCGACTCACAGGAAACCACATTGCAGCTCCCGGCGACAGACCGGGTTTCCATGCAGGTACAATTCCGCGCACCTGGTTAATCCTTGCCGCTTCTTTTCCATTCATTCTCCCGGATGGGAGAAAGCAGCTTGTGAACTTCCCCGATGATTTCAGAGACTTGATAAGCGCCGGATTCCGGTACCGGTCCACAGACAGGTCAGAGATTGGTCGCATGCACGCCTCCGGCTCCTCGCTGCAGGCGGTGTTCCTGGCAGGGACATCATGGAAACCCACATCCCCATCCGTGCAAGAGCACCGTTTTCCGGCGTATTTGCCACTCCCAACTTCTTTGCCGTGCGCCGTGAAAACTTGATTTCTTCAAAAAACCTTGTTTTTAATTTCTACCTGCACTATAATCATTCTGTCGACTTGATGCGATATTTTTTGAGGAGGTTCACATTAATGAAAAAACTTCTGACTGCCCTTTTTGCACTTTTTATGCTGTGTGCTGTTGCAAGCCTGGCATTTGCCAGCATGTCCGGGATACTGGAAATGCCTGAGGAAGGCTTCCGTCTTCATTTCCCTGAATCGTTCCAGAATTTCAAGGGAACACTGGTTCCCGCAAACTCCTTCCCCCTGAATTCCGACGGAGACACCTATTCCATGTTCATGTACATCGGCATGACGGATGATGAACTAAACAGCATTACCGCCAGACTGAGTGAAGGGGACGCAAGCGCAGAAGAGGAAATGGCGGCCAAGGCTGCACTTCCCATCCGCATCCTCCGCTCCGACAAGGGCAATGATCCCGAGAGAATCAAAACGCTGCTGAAGGATGAGCTTCAAGCTTCCGACAAAGACCTGGCCACCCTCAAACTGGCTCAGATTGCAACCGTCAATAACGCCATCTTCTATCTGGACATTTCCGACGACGAGACTCCTCAATTAGAAGAACCCTTTGCCAGCGAGTACAAGCAGCTTCTGGAGCAGCGTGAAGCCATCATCAAGGGTTCCGAGTTCTTTGACCGTGTTGTTCCCTATGCGGACATGGTCGGCAAGGTGGTCTCCTTTGAAACCAAGGACCTCGACGGAAACCCCGTCAAGAGTGAGGATCTCTTCGCCAAGAACGACGTGACCATGATCAACATTTGGGGAAGCTTCTGCGGGCCCTGCAAGGAGGAAATGCCCACTCTTGAGAAGCTGAACAAGGAAATGGCTGAAAAGAAGGCTGCCGTGATCGGTATTCTGGGCGACGGCATTGCAGACGAGCAGATCAAGGACGGCAAGGATTTTCTGGCCCAGAACAACATCACCTTCCTGAACCTGCTTCCTCCCGAGAACATGGATGAGGTTCTGCCTTTTGAGGCCTTCCCCACCTCCTTCTTCGTCAACAGCAAGGGCGAAATTCTTTGCCCTCCCATCATCGGCGCTGATCCGGCGAGCTATAGAACGACCATTGAAAGCTATCTCTCCAAATAATCCCCGGTCTTCATCGGAGCCGCTGAACCGTATAAAGAGAAAACTGACGGCATAGTCGCAAGGCGGCTATGCCGCTTTTCTTTTCGTGCGTTCTTCCCCGCGCATATTTTGTGTTCTAGCCCTGGGAAGTGTGAAGCTTCAGCCAGGTGCGACGCAAAGCCAATCCGCAGTGTACTGCTCTGGAAGCAGGGCAGACATGTGGCAATCCGGTTGAATCGCAGCGTTCCTGCACATGAGGCTTTGGCTTTCCCTCTGTCCCCAGTTCTTCATCCCTCAGATTCGGCCTCTTCCGCGATCACCAGGTTCCCGGAATACAAAACAGCCACTCAGGAACAGCAGTTCCTCGTGGCTGTTTTTTTCTAAGCTCCCGGTAACATCATGTCACCTGCATGCCTTTCCCGTTTGGCTTCCAGAACAGGGATGGATCTGTACAGGGAACTCCATCAGAAAGAACCACTGATATCTCCAATGCTCTCCCGAAACAGCACAGTTTTCCGGTCACAGGAACACAGCATTTCTTCCGTAAGCCCGGTCAGAAAAGCTGATCGATGAACTTGGTCAGCGCCTTGCGGTTATAGAAGTTGCTGATGGAGTTGATAAAGACATCCGGTTCCACACCCTGATCGATGTCATAGTATGCACCGTTCTTGGCAATGGACATGCACATCGGTCCGGAGATCTGGAAACAGGTGCCGTAGGCGGTGGTCAGGGGCTGTATGGTGGCGGTGCCTCCACCCGAGGTTCTACCCAGAATCGTTGCTTTCTGGTTGGCCTTGAATGCTGCAGGAACCAGGTTTCCGCAGGAGAAGCTGACAGGAGAAGTCAGACAGTAAATGTTTTTATCCGCAATGGAATCCTGCTCATCGTATTGTCCATCAAGATTGACATCCACGCTGTAGGTGACAGTGGCCTGTGAATCCGTCATTTTATTCATCAAGCTCATGGGAACCTTCCCCATCACCCATCCCATCACAAAAATCGCGGCATCCACGCTTCCGCCCAGATTCTGGGAAAGATCGATCACCACGTTCTTGATTGGGCTCTTCTTTCGGGTAATCTGCTGATGTGCATAGATGATCAGGGAAATGGTGTCATTCCCGATATCTTCCAGCTTCAGCTGCGTTCCTTCATCATAGTAATACTGGTATGCCCTACTCCTGAAGTTCCGGAAAAAGATGTACGCCGTGTCTCCGACCTCCTCATACGCGGGGATATCATCCGGATACTTTGCATCGCTGGCCGCGCGGAAGGTATCGATGAAACTGTAGATTTTTCCGGTGCTGTTGCCAAATACCGTCGTGTCCAGATCCCGTCCTCCTGCCATAGGCGAATAGTTGTTGAACGTGGAGTGCAGGTCATCCAGATAGAAATCAATGAAATCATACAGTGCCAGATCCGCCTCCATGGGATCAGTATTCAAAAGCCGGGACTTCATGCTGATCTCCGAGAAAAGCTTGTCAAAGGAGGTGATGTGGTGAATATCCTTGAGACCGTACTGGTTGTCCAGAACCAGGCACAGTTCACAATAGCTGTAGGCGGCCAGTTCCGGGCTGCGCATTTTCTGGGCATCCTGATAGTACAGTTTCCCCAGCGGTTTGTATCCGCTCTCCGGATATCCCAGATCCTCACTGGCGGCGATCATCAGGAGATTCCCGTTATACATAAGCGTATACTGCTCTGGAGGGATCAGGAAATCGGCAAGCGTCTGAAGCGGGACATAGAACCCGTCCTCGTCATGGAGCATGGGGATACTGTAGTCCTCGAGGTTCAGGGTCAGGATCTTTCCCGCACGGCTGAACGAGGAGCTGGAATTATGCTGAAACAGGACTTCCTCCCCTTTATCATTGTAGATCGGTTTGCCGATGACATCCATGAGAGCATCAGAGACATCGGAGGAGCTGTGAATATACTCGTCATAGTCAATAAATGTAATGGTCTTCTCATCAAAATTCAGGATCATGTTGGAATTGTTTTCCCGAACCAGGTAAACCACATTGCCCTCGACCTGGAGGTCCAGGTCATAATCCATATCATGAATAACCTCATGCTGGAAAATCCTCATGAGTTGGACCCAGGTCACCATGTCAACAAACGGAATATCCTCAATGTCATTGATATAGGTGACCAGCACTGTGCCGGAAAAGTCTTCATCTCTCAGATAGGCAGGGATTTTAACCTGGCGGATGCTTCGAATGGTTTCAAAATTCTCCAATTCCTGTTCCTGCGTATCCGGTGCCGCCTGGGCATCCTGTTCCTTTGTATCCGATGTCGGTTGCGCATCCTGTTCCTGAGTCTGCGTCGGTTGCGTTTCTGTGGGTGTCCCCTGCTTCTCCTCTGCCGCAGCTGTTCCCGCCAGCAGCATCAAGGCGATCAGCAGCCATGCGAGTCTCTTCATTTCCTCTCCTCCTTCCAAATTGAAAAAGGTTTCTTCCTGTTCCGATTATATTTGCCGTTTTCCGTCCAGTCAACGAATCTTTTGATTACGGATGTTTTTTCTGCGAAGCCTCCCCGTCAGTCATGCCTTCCTTCCCGCATGGGTATTTTTCTGAACCACATAGCAAACCGGGGCATTGGCCGATGCATTGAGGAATCTCTGAAGCAGGACATTGAAAGACCGGTTGCTCAGCCCCGACAGCAAAGCCATCAGTTCCTCCCTTTCGCGGTTTCCCTCCTCATGTCCGGGATAGGCGCAGATTACCAGAACCCCGCCCGGTTTAAGGCATTTCAGCCCCGCTTCCACCGCCTGGCGTGTGGTCTCCCACAGTGTGGTGACCCGATGGCTTCCCCCGGGGAGCCATCCCAGATTCATCACCATAGCCGCTATTTCCCCAGGCACTTCCTCAAGGAGATGCTCATGTCCGCGACACAGCAGCCTCGCTCTGCCTGACAACCCGTTTTCCTCCAGCAGCCGTGCAGTTCTTGCCACAGCATCCGCCTGGATATCAAAGGCAATGACTTTTCCCGTCTCCCCCACCAGCTGGCAGAGCATCAGGGTATCATGCCCGTTTCCCATGGTGGCATCCACCACACAGTCCCCTTCCTCCACCGCCTGACGGAGGACCTCCGCCGCAAGAAACCTGGCGGATCTCAGTTCATATGCCATCCTTGTTCTCCTTCTCATCCGGAGGCATTGCGGCCGCAGGATGGTTCACATTTCCCTGTCCGCTGTCCAGAAGCCTCCCGTAGTCGTTCCATTCCCCGAACAACCTGCCTTTTTTCGTTTCCTCGATCAGATGGCGGAGCGCCTTTTCATACATCTCCGGGCTTCGCTTGCGGTAAAAAGCCACATTTGAACTTCGGATGCGCTGGTACAGGGGCGGAAAAGATCTGAATTTCGTCCAGCACCGTGTCTTTTTCATCTCCTCCATCACCTCAGGGTCCATACGAAAGCTTCCCCTTCCCATGGCAGGCAGCACGGCCTTTCCCTGAGGGGTCATCCTTCCGAGTCGGATCAGGCGCCGGGCCCTTTCCTTGTTCAGTTCCGTCCAGGCACTGCCCCTTCTTCTGGGAGTAAATCTCTGCAGGGACACCCCGTCATGCTGTTTCACGGTGCTGTCGATCCACCCGAAGCACAGGGCTTCCTCCACGGCATCCAAATAGGACAATGTCCCGGTATCCGCAGGTCTTCCCCTTCGCACTTCCACCCAGCACTCCATTTCGTTTTCGGAGTGTTCCTCCAGCCATGCCCGGAATCCGCTGCGGCTGATTCCCTGCAGGACATTTTTTTCCTTCACAGTCATCCCTCCCGGATGATTGTAGCACAGGAAGACACGGCATATCCTCTGTTTTTTCCGGCTGAAGGCAGATGCACCTCCCCTCTCTGCCCAAAGGTGATTGTGCGCAAATCAGGGATATGTTATTCTGAGGATAGACACCCCGATACCTGCGGGGAGCAGTTTCATCAGCCGGAGGATACGCGCATGACACAATATGAACGCATGGTCAAGGGGCTCATTTATGATCCAAATGATCCGGATATCATGGCTGTGCAGGTTCCCTTCCAGGACCGCCTGTGGGCCTTCAATCAGCTGAAGCCATCGGACACCGTTGAGAAACAGAAATATATGAATGAAGTCTTTGCCTCCTGTGGCAAGGGGAATTACATCGAACTCCCCTTCCGTGCCAACTGGGGAGGACATCACCTTCATTTGGGCTCCGGCGTCTATGCCAACTTCAATCTGACCCTGGTGGATGACGGACATATCTATGTGGGTGACCGGGTCATGTTCGGTCCCAATGTCACCCTTGCCACAGCAAGCCATCCCATTGACCCGGAGCTGCGCAGCCGGGGGTTGCAGTACAACAGGGATATCCACATCGGGGACAACTGCTGGATCTGCGCAGGCGTCACCATTCTCCCCGGAGTCACCATCGGGAGGAATACCGTGATTGGTGCCGGCAGCATTGTCACGAGGGATATTCCGGACAACGTGTTGGCAGTGGGCAATCCCTGCCGGGTTCTGCGGGAAATCTCCCCGAAGGACAGCATGTTCTATGATCGGGATAAACCTGTCGACTGGGAAAACCTTGTGCCACGTCCCTGAGACGCGTGCCGCAGGGGATTCCATGCACATCTGCCTGTCCGTCCGGAAGGAGGATGTGCCGCATCGGCGGACAGGACATGATGCAGCATAAAAAGAGTCAGCATCAAATATCCGGTGTCCGCAGGGCAAACAGTACATGGGCCACAACAGAGCAGGTTCACTATTCCAGAAATGCTCATTCGCAGTATAAACGGAGGAAGAACTTGATAATCCTTACGAATATCCTTTCTGTACAAGTTCTGTTGACCAGTCACGGGTCTGCGTTCCGATACTCCTGACCGGTATTTGACGACAATCTCTGAATCTGATGCTGCGAAAGAGAAATATCTCTTGAACGATAGGCCTGTTCACAGAAAAACGCCTGGTTTTTTCTGTGTCATTTTTTCAAAAGAACTCCTTCGATCCCTATAAGGATCGAAGGAGTTCTTTTTGCAGGATCGGATAGACAAAGGAAACCTCCGTGTGACCTGAAAGCCGGTCTGCATCACGGAGAAAAGGATTCTTCGCCTCCATGGGCTGTCAGTTCCGCCAGGATCTTCCGCCCGGAATTCCGGACTTCAATCGTCATACAGCAGATAGGATTCCCTGATGATCTTAAAGTCTTCCACTTCTTTCTGCCAGGATTGCCGGATTTCCTCGGAAGTCTTCCCTTCCTCAATCATGAGTCGGACCCTGTCCGTTCCACAGAGCTTGTCCAGCCAGTAGCGCCCCTGTGAATCCTTCTTTCCAAAGAATGACACTTCAGGATGCGCGTCATGGATGGCATGGTAGGCCTCAATCAGGTAGTCAAGCGAAAATCCTTCCTTCCAGATTTCCTCCACCGGTTTTTTCCTCAGGTCTCTGCCATAGCAGGTTTGCCCCTTCATGGGTGGATTGCTGGCCCCGGGAAGACTCTCCGGCACAAACGTGAAGGAAAACTCACCGATTCCCTCCAGCAGCGGACTGCCATAGATTTCAAAGGGCATCTGCGTCCCTCTGCCCACAGAGACGGATGTATTTTCAAAAAGACAGATGGATGGATATAGGTAGACCGCTCGCATGTCCTTCAGGTTGGGAGACGGCGGGCAGATCAGACAGGTCCGGGTCTGATGGGTATAGTTGAGACAGGGAATGACGGTCAGATCGCAGGCATCCTTTCCAGCATTGAGCCAGCCCTCCCCATTGATCATGGAGGCCAGTTCCCCAAGGGTCATTCCATAAACCACCGGGAGGGGATACTTGCCCACACCGGAGGCAAAGGGTGGTTCCAGTACCGGCCCGTCCACTAAAAATCCGTTGGGATTGGGTCTGTCCAGCAACACCACCGGTTTACCATGGCTGGCGCATGCATCCATCAGGTAGGACATCGACTGCCAGTATGTGTAAAACCTCAGACCCACATCCTGCATATCAACAACCAACACATCAAAGACCTGCATATCCTCTTCGCTTGGATAATTCGTATTTCCCGAGTACAGGGAAAGGAGCGGCACGCCCGTTTTTTCATCCACTGAATCATTGATTCTGCTTCCCGCATCCGCCATGTTCCGGAATCCGTGTTCCGGGCAGAATATCGCGCTCACCCAGATACCTCGGTCAATCATGGCGTCCAAGATATGTTCACCGTAGATCATATCCTCTCCCCTGGCATCTTTTCCGAAGGGAATGCTTGCCGTATCCGTTCCTTCCTGCGTTCCGCCCAGTATCCGGTTTCCCACGATGCCTGACTGATTGGAAAACAGGGCTACCCGTTTGCCTTCCAGCAGGGGCAGGTAGCTTTCAAACTGCTCATCTCCAAGAACGACCTTCTCTTCTGCAAGGCTGCCGCAGGCCAGCCCCAACATCAGAGCAAGAATTCCTGCCATCGCGCGCAGACCTTTACTTCTTTCCATGTTGTCCTCCTGTCTGCGTTGTCCATGTCTTTTGCCACGCAGTGCTGGAACCCTCATCCAGTCGGTGTGCTGTGTTCAATCCTCTATATTGGAAGATTTCCGTCTCAGGATTCCTGCCAGCATAGCTCCGGAGATGTTGTGCCAGATGGAAAAAATGGCTCCCGGAACCGTCGCCATGGGCAGTGCGGAGAAGACGTTCCCCGCCAGGGAAGTGGCCAGACCGGAATTCTGCATGCCCACTTCAATGGCCATCGCCTTCGTTTTGGCCGGAGTCATCCGCAGGATCCGGGCCACAAGATATCCCCCCCCGTAGCCCAGAAGGTTGTGAAGAATCACAGCTGCGAAAATCACGGGACCGGTGCTCAGAATACGCTGCGCGTTGTGTGAAACCACCGAGGCGACAATCAGGGTAATAGCGGTCACGGATACCAGCGGGAGTCCCTGTGCCACTTTATGGGCGGCTTCTCCGGCAAACCGGTTGAATGCCACGCCCAGTACGATGGGCAGAATGACCACCTGGACGATGGAAAGGAACATGGCTGTAATATCCACGGATACAGTTGCGTGCAGCAACAGATAGGTAATCGCAGGCGTAAGTACAGGTGCCAACAGGGTATTGACACTGGTCATGCTCACCGACAGGGGCACATCTCCCCCGCTCAGATAGGTTACGACATTGCTTGATGTTCCGCCTGGGCAGCAGCCCACCAGGATCATGCCGGCCATGAGTCCTTCCTCCATCCCGAAAAGACGCCCGATGACAAAGGCCAGCAGCGGCATGAGGGTATACTGTGCGACACAGCCGGCAAGGATGTCCCCGGGGCGTCTGAAAACCAGGACAAAATCCTCACTCTTCAGAGTCAGTCCCATGCCGAACATGACCATCATCAGCAGAAAATTGATCCATGAGGTTTGCACCCACAGACAGGTAGCAGGAACAAACAGGGCCAGCAGAGCCACGACCAGAACGATGACCGCCATGTACCTGCCTACCCACTGACTGACAGCTTTCATAAAGACCTCCATATAGAACAAATCGTATTTCCGTTTTATCCGGATAAACGCGTCTACTGTACACCCGGCGGCACGTTTTGGCAAGCTTTCATGTCGCGATTGGCTTGCACTTTTTTCAGCAGAAAGGTATGATAGTCATATGAATACGGTTGGAGTTTTCCCGCCGGGAAACAACATTTTTGAGGAAAGGTGGGAATCCATGTGAAGGAAATCCCCATTACGCAGCTTCATCCCCTGAGCATCGGACAGACGGAGGACTCCCGTTCCGGCACCGGCTGTACCGTGCTGCTCTGCCCGGACGGCATGCCTGCAGGTATAGATGTTCGCGGCGGCGGGCCGGCTTCCCGGGAAACCGAACTGCTCAACCCGCTGACCAACGCGGAGAGAATTCATGCGCTGGTGCTTTCCGGCGGCAGCGCTTTCGGACTTGCCGCTTCCGACGGGGTCATGTCCCTTCTGGAAGAACGCGGATTCGGATATGACGTGGGTATTGCCCGGGTTCCTCTGGTCGTACAGGCCTGCCTGTTTGACCTGGCTGTGGGAGATGCACACATTCGTCCGGATGCCGCCATGGGCAGGGAGGCCGCCCGCCTGGCACTGGATGCCCCTAACTACCGTGACGGAAACTACGGTGCAGGCTGCGGAGCAACCGTCGGGAAGCTCTTCCAAATGAAGCGCGCCATGAAAACAGGCATCGGCTCCTTTGCCCTGCAGACGGGAGAACTGAAGGTTGGCGCCATTGCCGCGGTCAATGCGCTGGGTGACGTCTTTGACTGGCGGACTCACCGGCAGGTTGCGGGACTTCTGTCCCCGGACCGCCTGCATCTGGCGTCTTCCGAGGAGAGCATGTGCGGCAAAACGGAAGTGGTCAGAAACCGCTTTACCGGCAACACCACCTTGTGCGCTGTGATCACCAATGCCGCATTTGGCAAAACCCACCTGTGCAAAATTGCCGGCATGGCGCATGATGGCATGGCCCGCTCGATTTCTCCCGTCCACACCTCCGCAGACGGGGATACCATCTTTGCCCTTTCCGTGGGAAGCGTTCAGGCTGACCGGGATCTGGTGGGCGTCCTTGCCGCGCAGGCCGTCAGTGAAGCCATCCTTCGCTCCGTTTTTTCAGCCTCCAGCGCCTTCGGTCATCCCTGTGCCAGGGATCTGGGCTTGTTCCCGGATTCCGGGGCCGTCCAGATCCCGTGATTTCCATTGCCGTTTTAACATCAAAAATACCTTATCGTTTCAGGAGGATGCATCATGAAAAAAAGCTTTCTAGTTCTGGTTCTGTTGGTTCTTGCCCTGCTGATCACGAGTTCTTCCCAGGCAGTTCAGAAGGATGCGGACATTGAGGCGCTGCTTGACAGCATGCCCCTGGTGGATAAGATTTCCCAGATGCTTGTGATCTCCCCCAAGGCCAAACCGGACACTGCGGAAGATCCTCTTGACATGTTCAATCATCACCGTTTTGGAGGGGTGATCCTCTTTACAGCCAATCTTGAGGATGCCCAGCAGTCCCAGGAACTGATCTCCCAGATTCAGGAAATCAACCGGGCCAACGGAGGTCTTCCCATGATCTTCACCCTGGATCAGGAAGGGGGCAGCGTAGCCAGGCTTTCCTATGGCACCACCGGTGTGGGCAACATGGCGCTTGCCGCCACCGGAGACCCGGAAAACGCCCGGACCATGGCTGAGATTTACGGTGAGGAAATCAGCGCCCTGGGCTTCAACGCCGATTATGCGCCGGTAGTGGATGTGAATTCCAATCCTTCCAATCCGATCATTGGCATACGCTCCTTTGGGGATACGCCTGAGGTGGTCTCCCGTTTCGCTATTCCCTTCATGGAAGGATTGCATTCAAAGCAGATTCTTTCCTGCGCCAAGCACTTTCCGGGGCATGGTGATACCAGCACGGACAGCCACACCGGCCTTCCCTGCATCACGAAGACCCTTGAGGAGCTGCGTCAGTGCGAATTGAAACCCTTCAAGGAAATCATCGATGCAGGTGTGGACATGATCATCACCGCCCATATCCAGTTCCCCAACATTGAAACCACCACGGTAACCTCTCTTTCCACAGGCGAGCAGATCCATCTTCCTGCAACCATGTCCCGGGTCATCATCACGGACATCCTTCGGGAGGAACTGGGCTATGAAGGAGTCGTGGTAAGCGATGCACTGGAGATGGGGGCCATCAGTGACAACTATTCCGTCGATGACATGCTTTTCTACTGCATCAATGCAGGCGTGGACATGCTGCTCTACACGGGAGAATACCAGAATGCCGCGCAGTGGATCGAAAAGATCTGCGGCATGGTGGAGAGCGGACGCCTCAGCGAAGAACAGATCAACCAGTCTGTACGCCGGATTCTGGCCATGAAGAACAGCATCGGGCTTCTGGACAAAACGGATTTTTCCCTCACCCCGTCTGACCGGAAGCGGCTGGACATTTTCACCTCCTCTGACAACCGGAACCTCGCCTGGAAGATTGCCTGCAAGGCCGTCACTGTTCTCAAGAATGATCAGGAATCTCTTCCCGAGACCCTCAAGGAGGGAGAAACCGTCCTTTTCCTGAACAGCGCGGCCAGCCGGGCTGCAGCGCCTCTTTTTGCGGAGAAACTGCTTCGTGAGCGCGGCCTGATGCCGGAAAATGTCACTTTCACCACGATGACCATCGAAAGCCCCGATTCCGCCCCCTATGTGGATGCTGCTCTGGCTGCGGACCATGTCATCGCCATTAACCGCATCTGGTCCTGGGATAATTTTGATTTCACCAGCGAAGACGGATATGCCCTGCCGGTCATGCGGGAGGTCATTCGCCGCCGCCATGAGATGGGCAAAAAGGTCTATGTCATCAGTGCCCAGCTTCCCTATGACATCGCCTTCCTGAAGGATGCCGATGCCCTGCTTGCAACGTACGGCTCCAGCGTCATGCGTGAACTTCTCCCCGAGATCGGTGCCGGCAGCGCCTACATACCCAGTCTGCCTGTGGCAATCATGTCGATCTTCGGGGCTGAATCCGTCAGCGGACGCCTGCCCGTCAACCTTCCCGAACTGGATGAGAACAACAATCCTTCAGACAAAGTGCTCTTCCACAGAGAAATCTGATCTTCTATGAGTCAAGGAGGTGTTCCATGAATTCCTTTTACAGTTTCCTTCTCGTTCTCCTCGTGGGGAGTTTAATGTTCTTTCCCGTTGCAATGGCGGAGGACACTGTTCTTCCTGTCAACCATATTCCTCAGTCGCAGTGGCAGAAGACGGGCGCATTTCCTGACTGGACCGGACGGGTAGACAATACCCTGGCGATGAACAGCATGATGAGCTTTTTTTTCCGTGCCAGACAGGGAACCCTCTATGTCCGTGTCAGCGATCAGGTGGAAAGCTTCCGTATGTATGTCAACGAAACCGCAATTGACACGGAAAAGATGCCCGCAGGACTGTACGCTCTGGATATTTCCTCTATGACCCGTGACGGTGCCAATACCGTTCAAATCACCAACATCCATCCGGAAACTCTGGAGAATGCCGTGGAGGTCTTTGTACCCTACCCCGTGGTCACGGAAAGCACACCCGCTGAGGAAGGCATCCGTCCTGAAACCCTGGAGCTGATCTCCCGCATCATTCAGTCCGATGTCGACCACGGTTTTCCCAGCGCTCAGCTGGCTGTCATCCGTCACGGGCGTCTGGTCTATGCCAATGCCTGGGGCAGCGTCAACAGCTACGAGCCTGACGGCACCCCGAAGACAGACAGTCCAGCGGTCACCAATGACACGCTGTATGATCTGGCCAGCGTCACCAAAGTGTTTGCCACCAACTATGCCATTCAACAACTCGTGGAAGAAGGCGTCCTCGACCTGAACATTCCCATTCAGGACATTCTTGGCAAGGAATTTTCCGAAGACACGATTTCCATCCCCTACACCGGCGTGGAGAATGCGGATCTGGAAACCATTAAGGCCTGGAAAGCTTCCCTCACCGTCCGCGATCTGCTTTGCCACGAGGCAGGATTTCCCGCCGAATGTCAGTACCACAATCTGTACTTCAACTGCGCCACCCGCTCCAACGACCCGCTTCAGCAGAATATCCTGTACGCGGGTGTGGATGGTTCCCCTGAAACCCGGGAAGCCACGCTCAGGTCTATATTTAAAACCCCGCTCTTATATCCTCCCCACACCAAGACCCTCTATTCCGACATCGATTACATGCTGTTGGGATACATTGTGGAGAAGGTGACTGGGCAACGGTTGGATGTGTACATGAAAGAAAAGTTCTATGATCCCATGGGGCTCAAACACATTACCTTCAATCCCCTGGACAACGGATTTTCAGCAGATGAGTGTGCAGCGACCGAACTGAACGGCTCCACGCGGGATCATTCGATCAGTTATCCCGGGATTCGGGTCAACACTATTCAGGGACAGGTTCACGACGAAAAAGCCTGGTACTGTGAAGGCGGCGTCGCTGGACATGCAGGTCTGTTCGCCAGTGCTTCCGACCTGGCCCGTCTGGCGACAGTCATGTTCTGCGGAGGTTATGGAGATCTCCGGTTCTTCGGGCCCAATACCATCGACAGCTTTATCGCCCCCAAGAGTCCGAATGCCGGCCAGTGGGGACTGGGCTGGTACCGGGAAGGAAACGATCAGCGCATGTGGTACTTCGGTACCCAGTCCGGAAGCAGCACCTTCGGACACCAGGGCTGGACCGGCACGATGGCCATGATCGACCTGGAGCGGGATCTAATCGTGGTTTATCTCACCAATAAGGTCAATTCCCGCCTTACAAAGGATTCCGACCGTTTCAACGGCAACTGGTATACAGCCGGCACGCTGGGCTTTGTCCCCCAGATCCTCTCCATCGGGATGGATGCTCCTTCCACCCAGGACATCAGCCGTCAACTCCACGATCTGCTGGAGGATATGGTGACGGAAGGACGAAAGCTGATCCCCGAAGGTGTGGGAGAGACACATCCGGCTGTCCTTAACGTGAAAAGTAAAGAATCCCTGCTTTGATCTCCTTCTGTTATTTCCGCCACTTTCTCTGAGCAGTGGCGGTTTTTTTCAACGAAGCAGCAATCCTCGTATTCTATCACCTCGGGTTTCAACCTGCTTTCAGGTCTATTCCTCCAAATCTGAAGTGACACAGAATGCTAAGAATACGAAAAAAGTTCCGATTCCGGACAAATCATCGAATAAAACACCAATTATTGTTTTAAACATCTATTCGTCTTGAGATCATTATCTGCCTTCCATCCTGCCCCTGAAGAAAAAACGTCTTCCTAGAAATAAAAAACAGACAGAATGCCGCAGCCTTCTGTCCTGTTATTATCTTCTTGACTGATCCTTATCCAAGTCTATGACCATGCGCCAGTATTCTCCCGTCTCTCTGTCCTTGATGATCACCTCGTATCCGAGATACTCCACCAGTCGGACCATATGTCGGCAGTACATGCTCCTGTCGCTCTCATACTGGGTAGCCATCATGGGCAGTTCCCCCTCAAACTGAAGGGGGTTTAGTTTTCTCAGGATCATCTTCCTGCGGAAAAGAAGAATCGCAATACCGTCCTTTTCTGTTACCGCGCTATCCCTATAATGTATCTTTCCCTCCGGCCGTCCCTCGCCTTTGGAGACATACAGGTTTCCTCTTTTCTCACTCTCATCACGGTTGAGACGAAGCTTCAGATAGTCTGACACATCATTACAGTTGCGCAGGATGATGCCATATCCCATGATGTCCATGAGCTGAATCAGTGTCTGAACTGCCAGCCCACTGCCGATGCTGTTTTTCTGAAGGATGGATTTGCCGGATTCCCTTTTCAGGTCCTGAAATCTGTAACCGGTTTCCTTCATGGCATAGGCAATGGAATCCTTGACTCCTCTGTTTTTCATCCTGCACCCCCCTTCTTGATCAACCGTGATTTTGGTTTCGCGATTGCTGTTTCGAATTAAATTATACCGAACAAAATTTGGCGGTCAATGTGTTCAGGTATGTTGTGAAAGAAAAAAACAGTGCGCACACACATTCGTGTGCAACACTGTCAATCTCCATAACATCACAGAAATATCAAATTTTCAGGAAAATTTCCGGCAATGACCTATGAATCTTTGCGAAATGTTTCCTGTATTTTCAGCTGACGGAAGAAATCACACCTGTCATGTCCTCCTTACCGGAATCCCGAATACACGGATCAAGCCTGTTCGGCTATTCGTCCGAGGCTTCCCGCGCAGCACCACAGTTTTCTTCTTTTTCCGTCATGCCTGCCGCCTCGTGTCTCTCATCGGTTTTCTTATTCTGGAGAAGATCACTGAGTCGTTTGCCATAAAAAAAATCATGTGTCATTTGATTGTACTCCTCCCACATGGGAAGTGTCTCACAATACATGGCCCTTGGGCAGGTGGCTACCCCTTCCTCGAGGCAGGCAACTGGGACAAGCGGGCCCTCCATCAACTCAATGATTTCACCGATCGGGTATTCCTCAGGCTGTCGAGCGAGCCTGTACCCTCCTCCCTTCCCTCTTGAGCCGACAATCAATCCGCCTGAAACCATATCCCGGACGATAATCTCCAGATATTTTTTTGAGATTCCCTGCCTTTCAGCAATCTCCCGGAGCGTTTTATATCCATTATCCATGTTTTCAGCAAGACTAATCATCACGCGGATGGCATATCGTCCTTTCGTGGAAATCATCTTCAGGCCTCCCTTTTCCTTTTTCCCTATTATACAGTAGGCAAATAGGCAAATCAAGGGGCAAAATACATATTGACACAGTAGGTAAATAGGTTTATAGTTTCTCATGAAACGAAAGGAGAATAACCATGATCTATGCCGACAATGCCGCAACCACAAAAATGAGTCCCGCCGCCATACAGAAAATGCTTTCCCTGATGAAGGAGGATTGGGGCAATCCTTCCAGTTTGTACACACATGGACAGCATGCGAAGGAGACACTTGAAAAGGCCCGTGCCGACATCGCTTCCATGATCGGTGCAGAACCCCGTGAAATCATTTTCACAGCCGGAGGAAGCGAAGCAGACAACCAGGCCATCCGTTCAATTGCCGCTCTTGGCAAAAAGAACGGAAAAATGCATATTGTGTCTTCAGCGTTTGAGCACCATGCCGTACTTCATACCTTGGAACGACTGAAGGAAGAAGGTTTTGAGGTCACTTTGCTGGATGTCCACGAAAACGGTATCGTCCGTCCCGACGAGGTAGAGTCCTCCATTCGGGATGACACCTGCCTTGTGACCATCATGACTGCCAACAATGAAATCGGGACCATTCAGCCGATTTCTGAAATCGGAGAGATCTGCCGTAGAAAACATGTTCTGTTCCACACAGATGCCGTGCAGGCCATCGGCCATCTCCCCATAAACGTCGTACAGAACCGGATTGACCTGCTCAGTGCCTCTGCGCACAAGTTCCACGGTCCCAAAGGCGTCGGGTTTCTCTTTGTCAGAAAAGGCATCCGGTTGATTCCCCTGATCGAAGGCGGAGCACAGGAGCATGGCCGACGTGCCGGCACGGAAAATGTTCCCGGAATAGCTGCCATGGCCACAGCGCTTGAAGAAGCGGTTACTTCCATGTCCCTGCATACTCCTCACCTGATCCGGATGCGGGATCGTTTGATCGAAGGTCTTCAGAAGATTCCTCATTCAGCACTCAATGGCGACGCGGTGAACCGTTTACCGGGAAATGTGAATTTCTGCTTCGAAGGAATCGAGGGCGAATCCCTTCTCCTGCTCCTGGATGACAGAGGAATCTGCGCATCCTCCGGCAGTGCCTGTACTTCGGGATCTCTGGATCCCAGTCATGTGCTTCTGTCCATCGGCAGAGTCCACGACGTGGCTCACGGCTCCCTGCGCCTGAGCCTCGGGGAAGATGTCACTTCTGATGAAGTGGATGAAATCATTGCATCCGTGAGCGAAGTTGTGGCATATCTTCGTGGATTCTCTCCCATCTGGAGAGATCTGATACAGGGAAAGAAACCGTTTATACTTTAAGGAGGAACACTCATGGCATTATACAGTGAAAAAGTGATGGATCATTTCCGCAACCCCCGCAACGTCGGTGTAATTGAAGACGCCAACGGAATCGGGGAAGTCGGCAATGCCAAGTGCGGAGACATCATGAAAATGTACCTGAAAATCGAAGACGACATCGTCAGGGACGTCAAGTTCGAAACCTTCGGATGCGGCAGCGCCATTGCTTCCAGTTCCATGGCCACGGAACTGATCAAAGGACAACCGCTCAGCGAGGTCAGGAAACTGACCAACAAGGCGGTGGCAGAAGCGCTGGACGGTCTTCCGGACTACAAGATGCATTGCAGCGTCCTTGCAGAGGAAGCCATCCAGTCCGCTCTTGAAGACTACATGAAACGTACCGGAAAGCAGATTTGATGCTCTTCCCCATTTTTCTAGTAATCTTTTTCAATTACCTATTGACATAGTAGGTTGGTAGTGTTAAACTTGCCACAACAAAATCAAAGGAGGCGTACAACATGTTCCACGGATCTGAAAAGCAGAATATCCTGTGTTGTCGAATGCTGATCTCCCGGGCATTGTCCATGGCGGAGGCGTTCGACGGTTCATGTATGCGCCTTTAACGATTCAGAAAGCCTATTTTCTGATCAACCCTGCCATTTGCCCGGGAGCTGGCTCACCAGTTTTCGGGCTTTTTCTGTCCGGGAACGTTCCAACCGCAATTCTTCAGGCAGAATCCGGAAACACCGAAAAATCCAAACAGGGACATTCCCGACATCGATGCCATCTCAGATCAGGCCGGCCGCCACGGGCTGCCCGGTGGTGGTTGGCATCACCTTCTCTCCTTTTTCTGATTTGTCCCTTTAAACATGATGTAGATATAGCCGTACATTCCGACACAAAACTCATTGGCGGGCACGGAACAACACCTGGAGGCGTCATTGTGGAGTCAGGAAGATTTTGACTGAAGTGCCAGCAGGATGTATTCTAATCTGGCACCACCCAATCCAAGCTATCATGGAGATGTCGCAGGGCCCACACCCTTTGTCACTTCTATCAGGACCATCCTTCTACGGGATACCGGAGACTGCATCTCCCCATTCAACGCATTATGGCATCTACCCTTATACGATTCGACTCTCCATCGGAACCAAACACATCGTAGACATCCTTGTATATCTGGAGTCCGGTTTTTTCAATCAGAGAATGACAATTGAATCCAAGGACATTCAGCAATAAATCCTCAGAAAGGAAGGAATTCAACCATGGCAAAGATTTACAAAGGAACACTTGGACTCATCGGGCACACCCCGTTGGTGGAAGTTGTCAACATCGAAAAGGAACTTAGCCTTGAGGCCACGATTCTGGTCAAGCTGGAGTATTTCAATCCCGCAGGCAGCGTCAAGGACCGGATTGCCAAGGCAATGATTGAGGATGCAGAAGCCAAAGGCCTGTTGAAGGAAGGCTCCGTCATCATCGAGCCGACCAGCGGCAACACCGGGATCGGTCTGGCCTCTATCGCAGCCGCCAAGGGCTACAGGATCATCCTGACCATGCCGGAAACCATGAGCGTGGAAAGGCGGAACATTCTGAAGGCCTATGGCGCGGAACTTGTTCTGACAGAAGGCGCAAAAGGAATGAAGGGTGCCATTGCAAAAGCGGAGGAACTCGCCCGGGAGATTCCCGGCGGCTTTATCCCCGGACAGTTTGTCAATCCGGCCAACCCGGCCATCCACAAAGCCACTACGGGCCCGGAGATCTGGGAGGATACGGATGGCAAGATCGACATCTTTATTGCAGGTGTCGGAACCGGCGGAACAATTACCGGAACCGGGTCCTATCTGAAGGAACAGAATCCCGCAATCCAGGTTGTGGCACTGGAACCCGAAGGATCCCCCGTCCTCTCCGAAGGAAGAAGCGGTGCTCACAAGATTCAGGGTATCGGCGCTGGTTTTGTTCCGGATGTTCTGGACACGAAGATATATGACGAGGTGTTCAAGGCTTCCAACCAGGACGCATTTGACACTGCCAGACTGCTTGCAAGGAAGGAAGGTATCTCAGTGGGCATTTCATCCGGTGCCGCGCTCTTCGGTGCCATCACCCTGGCCAAACGTCCCGAAAACAAGGGCAAGGTGATCGTTGCGCTCCTTCCGGACAGCGGAGACCGTTACTATTCCACTCCGCTTTTCACAGAAGCCTGAGCCTTTTCCGAAGACAACAGAATACAAAATGAACAGGGATGAGGGCCTCTCATCCCTGTTCATTTGTATTCTGTCCGAACATCTCCTCTGAGGAAAAGTATGGGGTCTACACCTTTGTATCCTCATTTCCCGATCCGGAACTCTCAGTGGATTGCTGCTTTTTTCCTTCCACAGGCGGATGGAATTCACGCAGATACCCCGTCACCATGGCTTCCTGGCCATTCCGGCGAAGTCCCCAGAAGACAAGCTTTCTCACGATGTCGTAGATGACTCCCAGAAGTGGCACACCAATCAGCATGCCGGTCAGTCCCCATAAACCGCCAAAGAGCAGAATGGCAAAGGTTATCCAGAATCCGCTCAGACCTGTAGCGTTTCCCATCACACGGGGGCCGATGATGTTGCCGTCCACCTGCATCAGTACAATATCAAAGATGATAAACATGAGTCCATGGCCCGGATTGTTTAGAAACAGGAGTATGGCTGAAGGGATGGCTCCGATGAATGGACCGAAAAACGGAATAATATTGGTCACACCCACAATCACAGCAATCAGCAGAGGAGAACTGAACCCCATCACCAGACAGCCGACAAAACAAAGCGACCCCACAATGACAGCATCCACAAGTCTACCCATCAGGTAACCGTTGAACATCCTGTCTGCGTAATGAACTTCTTCCTCAACCAGATCCGCCCATTTCCCCGGGATCATTCCCCGCAGCACCATGCGCGCCTGACAGGCAAACAGCTTACGGTTTGCCAAAATGTAGACACTGATCACGATGCCGATGATACAATCCATAATGAGGCCCACCATTCCGGTGAGATACGAAGCCAGATTTCCAAGAATTGACTGAGCCAATGGCAGGAGTCGGGTTTGGTTCCAGTTTTTTATTTCCGCCCGGATCTTTTCAAAATAGGTATCCCATTGTTTCTGAATATCCGGATAGTGTTGAATCTTCTCATCAAGCCACACGCTGACATTGGAGATCTGATCAGGTAAAGCCGCAATGATCCTCTGAATACTGTCCACCAGCTGAGGAATAATCAAGGTCAGGATAGCAACCACGATGGCCAGTCCCACCAGCACCGAAATCACGATGGCCAGTGCTTTGCCGCCTTTCTGCCATCGCAGTTTTTGTTCGAAGAATCTCTCGAGATTCCCGCACATAGGAGTCAGCAGATAGGCAATCACCGCTGCATACAGGAAGGGATTGAGAATCTTCAGAATCTTTCCAAAGAAAAGTCCCAGCGCATCCATCCGATAGATGGCAAAGGACACCAGCATGCTGAGCACCAGGACAACAAATGCGGTAATGCCCGTCTTGACATACTTTTTGTCTTGTTCGTTCTTCATCTGTTCCTCACGCCTGTGGATAAAGCATGTACTATTATGACTATATGCAATATGGAAAACCAAGAACTCGAGTGGTGTATTACAAGATAACCGGCAAGATTGCAACAGGTCCTTCTCTGAGTTCTCCTCCCCTTTATATCGTAAACTTTTCTTCTTTCCTTGTTTTGTGTTTAGGTCGTTATTTCCTACAACGTATCCTTTGTAGGTCGAATCATATTCTTATCATATTGGATATAAAAACACGATTTCACGGACGAGCAGGCACGAATCTAAACACTGGATTTTTCACTGCGGCAAGTATCAGTAAAGACCAGATGAGGCATATCAAAAGGCCGGAAGATGCTCTTCCAACCTTTTGATCATGATCTGTCAGTTATTTATCCATGGAAAGCTGATCATAAAGTGCCTTGTACTGGGCTGCGGATTTCTCCCAGGAAACATCTTTTTTCATGTTGCGCACCACCATCTCGTCCCAGCGGCCACGATCCTCAAAGTAGACCTGCTTGGCACGGTTCACGGCATCCAGCAGATGATCCGCATAGTACATCACGAAAGTGAAGCCATTGCCCTCGTTGGTCTCAGGGTTAAAGGGCTGGACAGTATCCTTCAGACCGCCGGTTTCACGCACAATAGGCACCGTGCCATAGCGCATTGCAATCAGCTGAGTCAAGCCACATGGCTCAAAGAGGCTGGGAACCAGAAAAGCATCCGCTCCGGCATAAATCTGATGTGCCAGCGTCTCATTGTAGGAGATATAGGCACATAACCTGCCAGGATACTCATGCTCGTAATACCTGAAGGCATCCTCATATAAGCGGTCGCCGGTTCCCAGAACCACAAGCTGAGTTTTTTCATCCATGATCTGCGGAATGATGGCGTTAATCAGATCAAGGCCTTTCTGATCCGTCAGGCGGGAAATCAGACCGATAACCAGCTTGTTCTCATCCTGCTCAAGTCCAAGTTCCTTCTGCAGATCCCGCTTGTTTTCGATCTTCTTTTCAAGGACATTGCCAGCATTGTACCTGCATGCCAGACGTTCGTCGGTATCGCTGTTCCACTGTTCCACATCAATGCCGTTGACAATTCCCTTCATCTTCCCGCTGTGATAGCTCAGATGGCTGTTGAGCGACTCTCCGAAATCAGGGGTCTGGATTTCCTTTGCATAGGTTTCGCTGACAGTGGAGATGGCATCCGCCATGGCCAGGCCGCCCTTGAACATGTTGGCTTCCTGCTCGCTGTGCTTCATGACAGGATAGTCAAACAGGAAATCAGGAAGACCTGACCAGTACTTGAGATGCTGGATGCTGCAGATTCCCTGAAAACGCAGGTTGTGAATCGTCAGTACGCTCTTGGCCTGAGCTATCGGTGTATTGAAAAACCGCGTACGCAGGTACATAGGTACCAGAGATGCCTGCCAGTCATGACAGTGCACCACATCCGGAATCCACTGCAGATAGTTGAGAATCGCCAGAGATGCCTTAGAGAAATAGCAATACTTGGGAATATCCTCCCAGAGTCCCGTGTAGGGATTTCCCCAGTCAAAGAACTCCCTGTTGTCTACAAAATCGTAAATAACGCCGTCCTTTTCCAGTTCCATGATGCCCACATAGAAAGCCCGTCCGTCGGAGGTCAGGTCCATCATGAACGAGCCCTTGTATATCATGTCTTTTTTATACTTATAGGGGATACACTGGTACAGGGGCAGAATCACACGTACCTCACAGTTTTCCCTGAGCAGCGCCCTGGGAAGTGCATACATGACATCTCCCAGTCCGCCTGTCTTGACAAAGGGATAGCACTCGGATCCGACAAAAGCGACCCTGCAAGCCTTCTCATTGCCAAGTACCATTTTTTCTACTTCAGCCATTGTCCATTCCTCCAATACTGAGTTGATTGTCGATGCTGAACCCAATATACCCTGAAGACTCTCCGATTTCAACCCATGCCTGAAATTTTCTTGGCTGCTATTCTCGGTATAATTCAAAGAGGCGATGAGCAGACCTCATGAATCCATGGACTCAGAGGGCCTTGGTGGCAGCTGTTCTTTTCCCGGATCCAGGCATAACCACGTCATGCAGAGACAGCCGGATCGTTTCTTCACGCAAAGCAGTGAGGATGCATCCCACTTCACCTCCTGCACTGCGATGTGAGTGACAAACCGTATCGCCGGACCATCCTGTGCTCTTTCTGCACAATCCATCTCAGTTTGACTTTCTTCTTGTCGTCAGCATTCACATACTTATCACGGAAGCTCCCGCCGACCCATGTGGCTTCACAAGAGGATCGGGTCCCACTTTTTCACCCACCTTTTCTCTGCTCATGAACTCATTTCTCACTCAACGCGCCTTTGACGATGATTTCGCCAACAATTCGGCACACAGATCGATTTTTAACGCTTTAGCGGACAAAAGTCTCAATGAAAATGCGCCCTGCCGGGCTGCAGCAATCTTTGTTGGCATCAAAGGATGTTGACAGTGTGATTGCAAACGATCATAATCTTAAAGCAGTAACCGCACGAAAAACGACAATTGCGTCATTCCACAATTCTGACGGATATGTGACCTGCCGGAAATTCAATGACAGAATTGATCATCAAGTCCTGAAACAGAGAGAATTACAGCTTTGGTTGAAATCACACCATAAAGGAGATGTATTTATGAAGAGATTTCTTTGCCTGATGATTCTGACAGCACTCTTGCTTTCGCTCGGATGCATTGGGGGAACTTACGCTCAAATCATTCCGCCTTATAGCCCCGGGCAGCAAATCGGATATCCCGCTGTCGTTCTGTGTGAAAAACTGACCCTGAGAGAAAAACCCAATTCATCCTCCAAGGAGTTGCATACCCTGAGCTATGGAGATCTGCCGATCGTCGTAGGTGCTGATCTTCCGGACGGGGTCCAGAAAGAGAACGGATTTGTATATTGCACGCTAGGAGACTCCGAAGACTCGCTCTGCGGATGGATTAATTCCGACTATATCTTCATCAATCCATCATGGTATGTGACCGAAAAAAATACGGCAGTATATGCCTGGAATAGTCCCTCCGCCCCAAAGGTGGCGCTGCTTGGTAAGAATGCCCGGCTTCCCATCCTGAAAGACGAGGGACAGTGGTTTCTCGTCAGTCTGCGTGGTGCAGTTGGCTGGATTCAGAAGTAATCCGGAGAATCCTGAAGCTCAAAGCCATCCCTTCACATGGCCCTTTTCGGATACGTTCAAAGAAAATGAAGAGGACCAGGTCGGACTGTCGCGCTCCCAGTCCTCTCATTTGCAGAATCACTCCCCCCGAAGAAAAAACCGGCCGGATGCACCTGAATAGACTCAGTGCATCCGGCCGGATGTTTTTATGCAGAAGCGGACTTCTTGGTGGCTTCCACTTCTTTAATTGGGGTCAGAACCAACGCGGAAAATTCAGGAATAGTCAGTGAAAGGCAACCACCCTCCACAGTCCCCACAGTCTTGGGGATATCCTCATACCCATTTTCCATGGTCCTGAATACCTGTTGTATCGGGGTTCCATCCTCAATGCCGATTTGGCACAACGGAAGTACAACTTTCTCCGGGATATCCGTATTGTTGCAGGCTACGGCCAAAGCGTTGTCAGCATCAAAGCGCCCATAGGCGATGACACCATACCCGGAAAAGAGGGGCTTCACGCTGCCGCGGCGAAGCACGGGATGGGCTTTGCGCATACGTGCAATCGCCTGGTGCATTTCGATCAGTCCCTGATCTTCCTTGCCCCAGGGATAGGTTCGGCGATTATCCGGATCCGTCCAGCCGGTCAGACCAGCTTCGTCACCATAGTAAATGGTGGGCGCTCCTGGCCACGTCATCTGAATGAGTACTGCCTCGCGGAATGTTCCCGGGCGGATTCCTCTGGAAGCAGCCTCACTGCCCATGGAATTAAGTCTGCCTGACATGCCGTTGGTTCGGGTCATGAAGCGGCTGTGATCATGATTGCTCAGTTCGTCCATTGCGCACTCCACAGAGGGTGTGGGCAGCCGGGACATATTCTCCAGGATCATTTCAAAAAACGCGTTACCGTTCTGGAACAGATCATCCCGACGGTAATCGGAATGCTTTTCCATCCCCGTCAGGAAGTACGTCAGTGGTTCCATAAACGCGTCATAGTTCATCACGCTGTCCCACTCATCCCCACCCAGCCATTCGGAAGGATCTCCGTAATGCTCGGCGATAATCAGCACCTCCGGGTTAGCTTCCTTCACACGGCGCCGGAAGGCTTTCCAGAATTTGTGGTTGAATTCCCGGGTCATTCCCAGATCGGCAGCCACGTCCAAACGCCATCCGTCAATGCAGTACGGCGGCAGAACCCACTTTTCGGCCACTGCGAGAATCTTCTCACACAGTTCTCTGGATTTTTCATAGAACAGCTTTGGAAGGGTTTCTACCCCCCACCAACTGTAATACTCGTGGGGTCTCCAGAAATTGAAATACTCCCGGTAGGGACTGTTGACGTCCTGCCAAGCTCCGGGTACCGTATCCCGGCTGTAAATCCCTTCCCGGTCCATCCATGCATTGAAGGAGCCGCAGTGGTTGAATACACCATCCAGAATGATCCTCATGCCCCGATGGTGCATTTCCTTGCACAGCTTGGCAAAATAGGCATCGCTGGCTTCTAGGTTGACACCGGCAGTAGTCCGGCGGATATACAGGGACGCATGGCGATTGTCATGGTCTCCCTCCCGAAGAACGTTTCCGGAATTATACGGTATATTGGACAGATGCGGGTCAATATGGTAATAGTCCTGGGTATCATATCCGTGACCTGAGGGAGAAATAAAGATGGGATTGAAATAGATGGCCTCCACCCCTAGCGACTGGAGATAGTCCAGCTTTTCCATGACTCCCTGAAGATCCCCGCCATAGAGACAGCGGTAATCATCCGTCTCTGGCAACGCATTCCAGGAAGGTGACTTGCGGATGTACCCCTGGGCATAATAGTATTCCCGGTCCTTCACGTCATTATCCGGGTTGCCGTTACGGAAACGGTCCGTCAAAATCTGGTACTGCAGTGCACCTCTGGACCATGCCGGCACATGAAATCCCGGAATGATTCTGAAGGGAGCAACCGTCCGGTTTTCTGAGGAAACTCCTGATAAACGGGCGCCGCGACGATCCACAAAGATGTGAAGATCGCCTGCATTGACCTCAAAAGTGTAGCAGATCGGCTTATCCCCGCACACCAAACTCGTTTCATACCAATCAAACACGCCGTCCGCACGGGTATGGATCAGGATCAGTTTTTCATCTGGGTGGTCCGTCTGAAGAATTACCTCTGCCTCCGTCCCCTTGCGAAGCCGCAGGCGAATAGTGACTCTGTCCCCTTTTTCAGGTTCACACGGACTGCGGAACAACTCCGTCTCATCACTGAAAACGGAAGATACCAGGGCATCCTGCTCGCTGAAAAGTTCATTTCTGGCCACAGCAGTAGCTCCTTTCATCATAATGAAGTGCGAACAGCGGGTTCTTCGAGGAACCCGTTCCTTGACCGTGTTCCTTTCTGGTCACGCTTTTGTAGAATCCCATACGGTCGAAAGTCGCCTCTGCTTGAGAGATTCCAAGCACGAACTATATCACAATTCCAACAAAATGTGCAACAAATCAGCCTTTAAAAAACGATGTGTTTTTCTGTAGATTTTGTCCTGTTACCCTGCATCCGTCCTCCCGTCCCAGTCTTCGGACTTGTGCACTGAGTTTCACTGCTCATCCTTACCTGAGAATCCGGGATACTATTACCACAGCATCAGGTGCTATCCCCTGCAGAATCCTCCCTGGAGAAGTTTTCTTACATCCGTTTGCAGATATGCCTGGGAAGGCCTTCGATATAAATAGGCGTCAGCTCTGCCTGAACCAGAGGACGGGCGTAATCCAGGAACTCATGCGTCATGTCCGTACGGTAACTGTTGATCCACTCCAGGGGTACTTTTTTCTCAAAGTTAGCCACCTTGCTGATGGGAACCAGTTCAGTGGTGCACTGATAGGGATCATTGGAAATTCTGCGCAGAGCAGCCATCTCTCCCGTATGTCCTTCAAAGGCGGCCTTTGCTGCAGCACCGCCCACCTGATAAGCTTCAGTGATATCCGTGCGGCTGGTGAGATGGCCCGCACAACGCTGAAGAATGGACAATTCCACCGCACGAGCGCGGGTATCCATGTGTTTGGCCAGGTAATTGGACAGATACCTGGCAGTTCCTGTGAGGTTCTTGTGGCCAAAGGCATCCACAAAGCGGGCATCATCCGACTGCTCGCAGACATAACGGCCATCCGGCAACTTCACGCCCTCGCTCACGGCGATCACGATGGAGGCTTTCTCCTTCTGCATGGTCTCAACCTTGGTCAGGAAGCGGTCCATGTGGAAAGGCAGTTCGGGAAGACAGATCAGGTCCACGCCTTCACAGTCCTCACCCCGGGCAAGCGCTGCAGAAGCGGTCAGCCATCCCGCATTGCGGCCCATGATTTCCACGATGGTGACAAAATTGGTGCCGTATACGGTGGCATCCCGGATGATTTCCTTCATCACTACGCCAATGTACTTGGCTGCGGAACCAAAGCCCGGCGTATGATCAGTCATCATCAAATCATTGTCAATGGTTTTGGGCACACCCATGAAGCGGATTCTTGAGCCCACCTGACGCCCGTATTCGGCAAGTTTCCCGATGGTGTCCATGCTGTCATTTCCGCCGATATAGAAAAAATATCCGATATCCAGACGGTCCAGGATTCGGAACAGCTTCTCATAGACTTCCGGCTCGTCATGGAAATCCGGCAATTTGTAGCGGCAACTTCCCAGAAAAGAGGAGGGTGTTCTCTTCAGCAGTTCAATCTCCATGGAAGATCCCAGAATTTCGGAGAGATCCTCCACTTTTTCCTGGATCAGACCCTGGATTCCGTTGATCATTCCATACACTTTATCCGCATGGCGCTTCTGACAGGCCTGAAGCACTCCCGCAAGACTTGCATTGATTACAGAAGTCGGTCCACCGCTTTGACCTACTATAGCGTTGTTTCCCATTTGTTCTTCTCCTTTAAAAAGATAGTTTTGTCAATTCTCATTATAAAGAGACGGGAGAATTCAGTCAATTGATTGTCATCAAAATGATCCATTGTGCAATACTGCAGATAATACATTGTGAAATTTCAACAAAATGACATTCAGTCAGAATAACACACGCAAATTGATGTCCCCTCTTCCTGTGAATCCGCTCGTGAACGGTTCCATCTGCCAACAAGAAACTTTCCGGCATACAAAGGTTCACATTCTGTCCTGTTGTCATGATATCATCCGGGATCGAAGTTCTTCGCCACAGAATTGTTCTGCTCCATGGCCGTCGTGCATGAAAAAGCTGGTCTTACAATCTTTCCCTGGATTTCCGCCTGACCTGTACCCGCCGTGGTATTCCCTGAATATCAAAAAGTCCCTGCATATTTCCGCAAGGACTCTTTTCTGCTACGGCAATTGACCGTGATGGAATGCTCAGCGCTGACGCCCTCCCATTTCACTCATCAAATAGTTCGGATCCTCATCCATCATGTCGAACATGATACCAACAATAGCGGGGTCAAACTGTTTTCCGCTGCCCCGGGACAGTTCTTCACGAACCTTTGACTGTTCCAGAGGGGGACGATAGCTTCGATAACTGCTCATGGCATCGTAAGCATCTGCCACCGTCAGTATTCTGACTTCTTCCGGGATCTCTCCTTCCTTCAGCCCATCCGGATACCCTTTTCCATCATAACGTTCATGGTGCCATCTGGCAGCGCCCATCAGGCGGGGCATTTCTATGACTCTCTGCAGCATCCGGGCTCCTTGAATGGCATGTCCCTTCACCAGTTCATATTCCTCCGGAGTCAGTTTTCCAGCCTTGTTAAGAATCTCATCCGGAAGCATCATCTTTCCCACATCATGCATCAGACCCAGCATATAGATTTCATCCTGCTGCATGATGCTGTAACCTGCCCGCCGGGCTATCTCCCTTGCATATTCAGCCACCCGGAAAGAGTGTCCTCTGGTGGAACGATCCTTGCCGTCAATATTCTCCACCAGCGCCTGAACCATCCTGAGTGCCAGATTCTCATTCTCCCGGGTTCTGCGGTCCACAGTGGATGTAAAATTACGCTGCAACCTGGATAGTTCCAGTGCGTGACGGACACGCGTCGCCAGTACTTCCTGAACAAAGGGCTTTCGAACCAGGTCCATGGCCCCGATTTCCATGCACCGGCTTTCCAACCCGGGGTTGTCACCCTCAATCATGAAAATGACAGGGGCATCCATTTTACTGGCCAGTTCATGACGAAGCTGGTACAGCGCCTCGATGCCGGACATATTTTGCAAAACAGTGTTCAGCAGGATCAGATCCGGCTGGTTGTCTCCCTTCATCATCTCCAAGAGTTCTTCAACCGAGTGGAGACAGGTTACCTGCATGTTCTGCCTGTGCAGAATGAATTCCGCCATTCTCAGAGCTACATCATCCTCATCCACCACAGCCACATGATTTCCCACCGCATTTCCTTCAGCAGTCTCCGGATGCCGCTTGAGTCGGACGATACCCGTCTCGTAGTTGATGGTGGCTTTTTTTGAATACTCGGAATGGCGCCAGTGCATCAGAAGGCGTGAGATGACCCGTTCAATATCATATTCCCGGATCTCCGGCAGAAGCAGGAACAACTGGTTCTCTCCGCTTTCCATCATGATATCGCTGTTGCGCAGGGAGCCCTGCATCAGCTTGCGGAAATGAATCATGATCTCCATGTGTTCCTCTTCGCTCAATTCCTTGGTGGGTGTCAGCGTGAAGAGTACGCGATAGGCGATACTGCGGTAGCGGTCCATATACCGGACCATGTACTGGTACACACTGGCGAAATACTCCTTGCCCATCCACATGGCATCCGTCGAATCATTGCGCTCTTCCAGAATGGATGTCAGGGTTTCCAGGTCCAGGTCGCCGTCCGTTCCCACTTCGTCAATCTTCTTTTTACCCCAGAGATTGCAGGAATGCTTTCCGTTGAGCTTTACATACCTGAGGGCCTGATCCGCAAAGTGGAAAAGTGAGGCATAATCACGTCCATAGCGGGGAACTTCCACCGCTCCGACAGAAACACCCAATGGAATCTGCATGCCTTCCCCCAGCTTTTTGCGGGAGTTATGAAGAAAGTCCTCATTGAGGCGCTGTGAAAATCGGTACATATCTCCTTCCGAAACGTTCTTCGCAAAGAGAATGAACTCATCTCCGCCGATGCGTCCATATTCCGCTTCAAAATCCAGATTTCGCCGGAGGAGCCGGGAAAACAGAACCAGAATGCTGTCCCCCATGTCATGGCCGTAAATATCATTGACCATTTTAAAGGAGTCCAAATCCAGAATACAAAGGAAGCCTTCCTCCTGGTTGCACAGCTCCTGCATTTTCTTGGAGGCTGTGTGCTGATTGATCATTCCCGTCAGCTGGTCGGTACTCGCCTCCCGCTCATAATCCTGGATCTTCTGGCGCATGAGCAGAAGATGACGTACGCGGGTCAGCAGAATATCCGGGTCATAGGGTTTGCGGATCAGGTCCATCGCTCCCAGTTCCTGACTGAGTGCTTCCAACCCCTGCTCCTCCTCCCGGCTGACAAACATCACCGGAAGACTCTCCTCCTGCTGGCTTTCACATGAAATCTGTTTCAGAAGATCAATTGCATCCGTATCATGCCGGGTGACATTCATGATGACCAGATTTGGCATCCCGTTATGATGTACACATTCCTTCAGCTTGTACACGTCTTCCAGTCCCGTGACCCGGAATCCGGCTTTGCTGAGGATATGCGCCGCCGTATATCTGTCCAGTCTGTCGTCATCCACGACGATAATCCACTCTGCCATGTTCTCTCCTTGCTGCCAGAGGCCACCCGCTGCCAGTCAGGGGCATCCGTCACTACCGAATCCTTCAGTCCCTAATTCCTGCCTTACCTTCGGTTTCATGGTGGCAGAATTGTCTAATGAGCATCAGGTCTGCCTGCAGGAAACCGTCCCGGCTGTC
>CACYCQ010000316.1:0-2006 GCA_902772995.1 uncultured Eubacteriales bacterium | reverse complement strand
TTGCTGCAGATGGCTGTTTCAGGTTTAGAAGAAACCCTTTGCGCAGGAAACTGCAGACAGCCTCCTTTGATTTTCAGATACCCGAATTGAGATCCTGCCGCATACCGCGTAAGGGCAGAACTGTCAACCGCACTCCTCCGCCAGATTCGTCCTGCCGGAGAACCCCAGGGCCCTTTTTCCTATATCCCGCATTTTGAAAATGAGCGGAAACGGATCACAGGCCGGCTCGGCTGCAGGATCCATGCCCCCTGCACCACACAAGGAAAATGCCGGTCCATGCTGCACATTTCCCGGAACAGCCTCGAACCATCACAGAGAAAGCCCTCGGCTGTCAATGGCTGAGGGCTTGAAGCGCTGAGCTCTCATCTACAAAAACAGGGAGCAGAGAAGTTTGAGGATTAGACCCCGGATACGGTTTCCCGCGGATAATGATATGCCCCCGACAATCTGCCGATACTCCCCCGTCGCGCCTCTCAAAAGGCGTGTGAGTTGAAATGAAATATACAGGAAAGGTGGATCAACATGGCTGAATTTCACATCGGCATCCTCAACGGAGATGACATCGGTCACGAAATCGTGCCCGTTGCCGTCCAGGTTCTCAAGACCGCTCTGGCCCATGCCCCCGGAACCCGGGTGAACTGGGTTCCCCTGCCCATCGGCTACTCTTCCTTTGTCGAGCACGGGCATTCCCTCCTCCCGGAAGTTCTTTCCACCCTTTCATCGCTGGACGGCTGGATTCTGGGGCCCATCGGCCACATGGCCTATCCCAAGGATCCCTGCTGCATCAATCCCCACCCCATCCTGCGAAAGCGGTTTGACCTTGTCAGCAATGTGCGTCCCGCCCGGGCCTATCCCGGAGTACGCTGCATCAATCCCTCCACGGATCTTGTCATCATCCGCGAGAACAATGAAGGCTTCCAGCCGGACCGCAACATGTTCATGGGAAGCGGAGAATGCATGCCCGATCCGGACATGGCCCTGTCCCTGAGAGTGATCACCCGGCGCAATTCCTCCATGGCCGCCCGGACCGCCTTTGAACTCGCCCGCAGCAGGAACGGCCTGCGTAAAGTCACCATGGTCCACAAAAACACCGTCTTCAAACTGGGCTGCGGCCTGTTTACCGAAGCCTGCCGGGAGGTGGCCCGGGAGTATCCGGACATTCAGCTGGAAAGCTGCATCGTGGACACCTTTGCCATGCGGATGCTGATGAATCCCGCCCAGTATGACGTGGTGGTCACCACCAACATGTTCGGCGACATCCTCTCGGATGAGGCCGCCGGGCTTGTGGGCGGACTGGGCATGGCACCGGGACTGTGCATCGGCCCCCGCTACTGCATGGCCCAGGCCACCCACGGCTCCGCGCCGGACATAGCCGGGCGGCATATCGCCAATCCCTTTGCCATGATTGAATCCGCCCGCATGATGCTGGAGTGGCTCGCCCGCAAAAAGGATGACCAGGAGGCCCTTGAAGCCTCCCAGGCCATTTCGAAGGCCTGTCTTGAGGTCCTCCGGGAAGGCGTCTGCGTTACTGCCGACCTGGGCGGCACCGCCAGCACCGAAGAAATGGGGGAGGCCATCTGCCGTCTCCTCGCCTGATTCCGAATTCTCTCCCAGCATAGGAGGCTTTATCCGTGAATCCATCCATTCCCCAGCAGCGCATCGCCGAAAAACTGGATGAATGCATGAGCCGCCGGGACCTGTCCGGGGCCGAACGTCTTCTCACCTACTGGCTGGAGGAGGCACGCGCCTGCGGGGACGGCCGCGGCGAGCTTATGGTCCTCAATGAACTCATCGGCCACTACCGCAAGACCTCTCAGCGTGAACCCGCCCTCTCATGCATCCGGGACGCCCTCGATCTGCTGGCACGCCTGTCCATGGAAAATACGCTCAGTGCCGGCACCACCTGTGTCAATGCGGGGACAGCGCTCAATTCCTTCGGCGAGCATGACCGTGCCCTGTCCATCTTTGAGCGGGCCCTGTCCATCTACCGCCGGGGGGAGGGCGTC
>CACYCQ010000315.1:0-6576 GCA_902772995.1 uncultured Eubacteriales bacterium | reverse complement strand
CTGATTCCGGCCATGCAGGAAAAGGGCTATCCGCCGGATGTCTCGGCGGGCATCACGGTGGCGTCTTCAACGATGGGCATGATCATTCCGCCATCGACCCCCATGGTGGTCTATGCCATGGTATCCGGTGCCTCCATCGGCGCCCTCTTTATGGCCGGTGCGGTCCCTGGACTTCTGATCGGCCTGACGCAGCTGATTCTGGTGTATGTGATCAGTCACAGGAACGGCTGGCATCCGGCGCGCGAACCCTTCTCTTCCAAGCGTTTCTGGAAGGCGTTCCTTTCCGGAATTCCCGCGCTGCTGATGCCCCTGTTCATCATCGTCTGCGTTTCCGGCGGCGTATGTACGGCCAGCGAGAGCGCCGGCGTTGCCGTGTTCTACAGCGTCATGGTCGGTTTCCTGCTTTACCGGGAGCTGACCTGGAAGGATATCTGGAACGCGCTCAAAAAGACGCTGATTTCCTCATCCTCCGTCATGCTCATCATCGGCTTCACCCAGATCTTCACCTGGATTCTGACGATCCAGAAGGTCCCGGATATTGTGGCCAACTTCTTCATGAACATGAACGTTTCCCGTATCGGCATTGCTCTGATGTTTGACGTGCTGATTCTGGTGATCGGCACCTTCATCGATGTCAGCCCCGCGATTCTGCTGCTGACGCCCATCATGCTGCCGGTCATGCAGCACTATGGCTTCTCCGCGCTGCAGTTTGGCGCCATGATGATCACAGGCCTTGCGATCGGACTGGTGACCCCGCCCGTGGGAATGTGCCTTAATGCCTGCAACAAGATCAACCGGATGCCCATCATCGACATCTTCAAGGGTGCGGCGCCCTATGTGGTCTGCAATATCATCGTTCTGATCTCGATCAGCGTATGGCCTGAACTGACCGCGTTCCTTCCGAGACTTCTGGGATACTGATCCGTTTTTCCGGGGTGCAGCAAACTGCTGCACCCTTTTTTGGATAAAGGGATCCTGGTCCGGGCAGAGGGAAAGCGCCGGGCCCTGTCTCCTGTCCGGCTGGAACCCCAGCAAGCCGGGCAGATGCGGGGACATGTCCTGCTGACTCCGTGAGGTGGCCTCCGGCGGGTGCATGTCCCGCTCCGAAAGGGGCTTCACCTCTCTGGGAAAGAGAGAGCTTCTTCCGGCGTGACAGGTGGGGGAACGGGATGAGAAAGGACGGAAAGTCTGTGAAAGCTTTATAGTTTGCATGTCGAAACGGTTGCGGGGAAGGCGGAGAATTTCGTATAATGCTGTACGAAATCAGGAAATCGAGGATCAGGAGAGAATATGTTTGTAGATCAGGTAAAAATCACCGCAAAGGCGGGCAACGGCGGCAACGGTTCGGTGTCCTTTCACCGGGAGAAGTTTGTCCAGAACGGCGGACCGGATGGAGGGGACGGCGGCAACGGAGGAAGTATTCTGGTGCTGGCTGACCCCAACATGCACACGCTGATGGATTTCAGATATAAAAGGAAATATCAGGCGGAAAACGGGGGCAGCGGGGCCTCGGCACTCAGAAAGGGCAAGGCGGGTGAGAACCTGCTGATCAAGGTTCCCGTGGGGACCCTGATCCGGGAGGCGGCAACCGGAAGGATCGCCGCGGATATGCATGATCCCGGAAAACAGGTGGTCCTGCTGAAGGGCGGCAACGGAGGCTGGGGGAATGCCCATTTTGCCACTCCGACCCGGCAGGCGCCGAGCTTTGCCAATCCAGGGCAGAAGACGGAGATCGTGGAATTCGAGCTGGAGCTTAAATCCATTGCCGATGTGGGCCTGGTAGGCTTTCCCAATGTGGGAAAAAGCAGCCTGCTGGCCAGCGTGACCTCCGCCAGGCCCAAGATTGCCAACTACCATTTCACCACGCTTGCACCGAACCTGGGCATCTGCCGCAGGTACGGGGTGGATTTCATCATTGCCGACATTCCCGGAATCGTGGAAGGAGCCAGCGAGGGAGTGGGACTTGGTTTCCGGTTCCTGCGGCATGTGGAACGGACCCGTCTGCTGCTGCACGTGATTGACATCTCAGGCTCCGAGGGACGGGACCCGGTGGAGGACTTTGAGCAGATTTCGGATGAATTGGCGGCATACGGCGAGCTGGCGGAGCGTCCCATGATCGTGGCGGCAAACAAGATGGACCTGCCCGGAGCGCAGGAGAACCTGGAGCGCCTGATCGCGCACCTGCACGGCACGGATATTGAAGTCTATCCCATTTCCGCTGCAACACAGCAGGGGATGGATGACCTGATGAATGCCATTATCCGGATTCTTCCCACCCTGCCGGAGACACGGGTGTTTGAGGAGGAGGAAGCGCCGGAGGATCTGGGCGCGGAGCCCTTCACGGTCAGCCGCACCGATGAGGGCTATATGGTCAGCGGCCCCATGATGGAACGCCTGGTGGCCTCGGTCAATTTTGACAGCACCGACAGCCTCAACTACTTCCACAGGACCCTGCGCACCCGCGGCGTGATTGATGCGCTGCGCTCTGCAGGCTGCCAGGAGGGAGACACGGTGCTCATCGGTGACATGATGTTTGACTTTATCGACTGAAAACCGGAGGATAATGAAAGATGATCAATGGAAAACAGCGCGCATATCTGCGGAGCCTTGCCAATTCCATGGAACCCATTCTGCATGTGGGCAAGGACGGAATCGGAGAGAACCTGATCCGCCAGGCGGACAGCGCCCTGGAGGCCCGGGAGCTTTTCAAGGGTACTGTCCTGCAGAACAGCCCGATTTCGGCCAGGGAAGCCCTGGACCAGCTGTGTGCGGCCACCGGGGCGGAACCTGTCCAGACCGTGGGCAATCGTTTTGTCCTTTACAGGGCGAGAAAGAAGGATCCTGAAATTGTTCTTCCATGAGAACAATATGCGGGAGAAGGTGAGGGGAAGAACTGGCAGAAGTTTCATCTGATCTGCGGGAACCGGGAACCGGGCCCGCAGGTTACGAAGAAAAGGAGGAAGCGGCATGGAGAAACTGTTCCACCTGAAGGAGAGGGGGACGACGGTAAAAAACGAAATTATCGCCGGCATCACCACCTTCATGACAATGGCGTATATTCTGGCGGTTAACCCGGGCATTCTTTCAGCCTGCGGCATGGAATTTGGAAAGGTCTTTGCGGCCACGGCCATTTCCTCCGCTTTGGCAACACTGGTGATGGGCCTGGTGGCCAATCTTCCGTTTGCCCTGTCGGCTGGCATGGGCATCAACGCGTTTTTTTCATATACCGTGTGTCTCGGAATGGGTTACTCCTGGAAAATGGCGCTGACGGCAGTGTTCTGCGAGGGCCTGATCTTTATTGTTCTGACGATTTTCAACATTCGCGAGGCGATTGTCAGCAGCATTCCCAGCAATCTTCGCAAGGCGATCAGCGCCAGTATCGGACTGCTTATTGCCTATATCGGTCTGCAGAATGCGGGGATTATCGTTCCCAACAGCACCACCGTTTCCGCTCTGAATCCCAGGTGGTTTGCAGGAACGGGAGGCCTGGCGATGCTCGGTCTTCTGATCATCTCCGTCCTGATGATCAAAAAGGTGAAAAGCGCGGTTCTGCTGGGAATCATTCTGACGACCCTGATAGGGATCCCCATGGGAGTGACGAAGTACGCAGGAGGGTCCTATCTTCCCGCAGCGCCGTATTTCATGGAGTTTTCCTTTGGAGAGATTTTTAGCTCTTCAAAATCCGTCTTTGACTTTATCGTCATTCTGTTCATTTTCCTCTTTGTCGACCTTTTCGATACGGTGGGAACCCTGATCGGCTGTGCCGGCAAATCCGATCTGATCCGTCCGGATGGAAGCATTCCAAACTGCAAGGAGGCGCTGCTGGCGGATGCCATCGGAACCACGGCGGGAGCCATGCTGGGAACCTCCACGGTGACGACCTTTGTGGAAAGCGCTACAGGGGTCGCAGTTGGCGGACGGACAGGACTGACCGCGGTGACGACGTCGATCCTGTTCCTGCTCTCCCTGTTTCTGGCACCGCTGTTTGGTTCTATTCCCAGTGCGGCAACGGCACCTGCCCTGATCATTGTGGGAGCGTTGATGGTGACCTCGATCAAGGAGCTGGATTTCTCGGACTATACCGAAGGAATTCCCGCATTTTTGACCATCATCTTCATGGTGTGCGCCTACAGTATTTCAGACGGCATCATGTTCGGCATCATTTCCTATGTTCTTCTCAAATCTCTGTCCGGACATTTCCGGGAGGTAAACAAAACCTCCTGGATTCTTGTCGGGCTGTTTGTTCTGAAAATCGTCTTTAATGCGATATCCGCATAATCGCCGGAATCCTCTGTCCCGGGAACAGAACAGTGTTTTCCCCCCTGTTCCCGGGGCGTTTTTCTTTCCTCCGGGAGCCATGCTTATTTGATTCTGGAAAAGACCGTACCCGGACAGACCACCCAAATGCGAGGAACACCATCATTGCTTTATGGCCCGCTCCTGATGCATGTGAATACATGGTCACGACTTCCCTGCCCCCGGGTTTCAGTTCATCAGGATGCTCAGTTTAAACCTCTCTCCCCAAAACACAGACAACCCGTCCGGGACAGTCCGGACGGGTTGTTTGCTGAAATCAGCTCCTGACGGGCTCCTTTTCGAGCGCTTTGAGGCACAGGGGGAACAGGAATGTGACATAGAACAGGGGCAGGAAGCAGGAGAGCAGGTTGCCGGCGGGGCCACCGATCAGTCCCTTGATCTGGGGAGCCAGAATCAGGTTGACCACATAAAAGCCCATGAGACCGACGACGGCCCGTGTAACCCTCTGAATCATCGGAATATCATCGGTGGAGAAACGGACAAAGCGCCGTTCCAGAATCCAGCCGAACAGGAAGCCGGTGCAGTATCCGACGCCTTTGAAGGAATCAAGGGCCATCTTGGCACCGTCCACGAGAACCTTGCCCTGCGCATCAAGGTCCCGGGGATAATCCTTGACCGAGGCATAGATGCACAGCACTACCGACAGCACGAGGCCGACGCACAGGATGATCCAGTCTTTGTCGGGATTGTTTTCAATCCATATCATGAGTTTGGAGACGAGGCCCATCATGAGAATACCCGAGGCCAATCCCACGATCACATCCTGGGGTGTATGAACGCCGACAAAATTGCGGCTGAAGCCGACCAGCAGCATCACGATAACCATGGTGCACCGCAGCGCGGCAGGCCATTTTTTCCGAAAGAGGGCGCTGCCAAAGACTGCGGAAGCGTTCATGGTGTGGCCGCTGGGGAAAGAGTATCCTGTTGCCGTGGACATGGTATTGCCGTACGGAACGATTCGGGGATCTCTGATCCAGGGACGGTACGCACACGCAGTGATCTTCAGAAATCCGTTGACAATGCGGTTGCCGCTCCAGCCCATCAGGATGTAGGTGCCGTCTGCCTTGCTGATGCACCAGTAGATCAGGCCCATGATGATGATGGCGGTGGGCAGTTCCCCGAAGTAGGTCATCTTGGCCATGAAATCCGCGAGGAAGGTACCGACGCTTTCCCTGAAATTCTGAATGGCAAGCAAAATCGAGATATCCATGAATTAACCTCCTAGTTGTAGAAAATCGGTTCGCATTATAACATAAGGTTTTCTGTGAAACAAAGCTCTTTTGCATCGGGTAGGACGTGCACAACCGTCTTTATGGACAAACGACGGGAATGGAGACGGGGAAAGAATGAAAAGACGTAAAAAAGCGGAATCCCGGATAGGATTCCGCCAGGAATGTCCTGTGCCGCAGGGAGACCAGTGAAGCTGCCGGCCCGGGAGTGTTCTGCAGAAAGTGGCGGCAGGCCATCCGCTTACGGGAAGAAAGTATCACATCGTCCGCTGCGCCAGCGTATCTCCAGCGTGCCGTCGGCAAGAAGGAAAGCATAGTGATTGGGTCCGGCGGCGATATCGATGACCGGTTGGGTAAAGGTGAAATCGCAGTGGCTGTGATGGCCGAACTCGAAGGCATGGACATTGCCCTCAAAATCCAGGGCGATCACGCCGTTTTCACCGGCTGCCACGCGGCAGACCTGCTCCCACCGGGGGATGAGGGGAGAGGAAGAAACACTCCGTCCGTCGGCGGTGATGCCCACGGCATAGCCGCTGGAGACTGACACGGTGATGCAGGGCTCGGGGAGGGACAGGGAAGGATGGGAGGCGGTCACCGAAGAGGGGCCTGAGATCACAGTGCCGTAGGCGCCGGCGTACAGGTGCTCGGATGGGGAGAGGTCGGGAAGAAGCGTTTCTTCATGGTAGCCGGAGCACATGATCCGCCCTCCGGACAGGAGGCAGTAGGAGTCATAATAGCCTGCGCGGATGGATTGTACACCTGAGAACAGGGACAGGTCACACTGATGGTAACGGTTGTCCCCCGTGGCGAGAACATGGCCGTCCGCCGTCAGCCCCAGCGTATGCAGCGCGCCGGAAGCCACGGCTATCACCCCACGCCAGTTCTGGGTTTCGAGCTGACCGCAGTCGTTTTCACCGATGGACAGTACGCTTCCGTCGTCCCGCAGGAGAACGGTATGCCGGAAGCCGGCAGCAAGATGTCCTTCCGGACGTGGAGTTGGCCGGGGCGTGGGAGACGGCGCCGGTGTGGG
>CACYCQ010000314.1:0-11735 GCA_902772995.1 uncultured Eubacteriales bacterium | reverse complement strand
CGGTGCGGGACTGGAAGCAGGCGCTTTCGGCCATGGAGGATGGAGCGATAATCATCACTTCCGTGACGGGCAGTGGAAATCCGTTTTCCTTATCCGGACACTACATGACAATGGTCAGGGGAAATAAAGAATATCTATATCTGCTGGATCCCTATGCCCGGGACAGCTATCCCAATGATAAAAATCGGATGATCACCCTGCTGGAGCCTGGGGTGGTACGCATGCGCAGGGAGGACATTCAAAGGGCTGGCCTTCACAGCCTGTACGCGATATGGCCGGACCAGAGCGCTGAAAGATGGACGAAGGACCGACTGGATTCGCTGATCAGGGAATCCAACAGAGTGGCGGGGCTGTCGGAGGGTGGATAGAAGAGAGAAATATGACAAAAAAAGTGCGCCGGGAGATGGAACCATCTCCCGGCGCACGGCCGTATTTGGGAAAAGAACAACATTCGGGATCAGGCAGCCGGAGCGGCGGCAGTGTTTCCCGCGGGAGCATCTGCTTCAAAGATGAAGAAATCGCTCATGAACTTGATGGCGGTGTTGATCTGCTCTTCGGTCAGACCTTCAGCACCCTGACCGGGGAAGACGTGCGCCTCGATCAGATAGCCGTTCCACATGCAGCCGATGATCAGATACTCGTCCACTTCGGTTTTTTCATGTACGAGAATCAGTTCGGTGCCGTGAGCGGTGGTCTGGGTGGAGATTTCAGCGTTCAGGGTTTCGGCGGCGACAAGGGCCTTGAGCTTCTCGAACTGCTCGGGATTCTCGCTGGACTTGAAGGTGACACCCTGATATTCAGGCTCCTCGCTCTGGGTAACGGTCATGTTGATTTCAGGACGGGAGATGTCATCGGAGGTCAGGGCGATCAGGACGCCCAGATCCAGTTCGATGATGTCCATGGAATACCCGTCAGGAATGACAGCGGTAATCTTGTACTTGTCCATGACCTTGATGGTTTCCAGGGTGCCTTCGGCGATGTTCTTGGAGTCCACCTCTTCGACAGTGAGGGTTTCCTCTTTGGTGAGATCCTCGGCCGGAGCTTCTGCAAGCGCAAGGGCGCAGGTCAGAAGAAGCAGGGCAGACAGGGTCAGTGCAATCAGTTTCTTCATGGGGTGTAGTCTCCTTTCAAACGAAAAGATGGTGATTTACTGGATAGTGTAGGAACGCATGACGAAGCCCACCTTGCCGGTGGCGGGATCGCTGACCTGGTACCAGGTGCTTCCTACGGCGATCACATTGAGGTTATATCCGGAATACAGACGGGCCATGACCTCAACGCTCTGGGAGGGAGCCCAGCGAAGATTCACGAAACTGCCGGGGCGGGAAGGATTGACCTTGACCTGGAAGGGGGTGACGCTCTGCATGGTGCGCAGCTGGGCATTCAGGGAATTCAGGTTGTCCGCTACATAGGTGGTCTGCGTGCTGTAGTAGGTGGGCGCAGTCGAAGAAGGACGGTTGCTGGAAAGGTAGCGGCTGGCGACATATCCGGTTCTGCCATTGTAATTGATGATGGCCCAGCTTCCATCATAGCCGACCACGTTGACGGACTGGCCATAGTTCAGGCGCCCGATCAGAGGAGCTTCCGTTGAGGCCCAGGTCCGGACATTCAGATGTCCACCCTGTGTCCTGACATACCTGGTTTCAGCCAGTGCGCAGGATGCCACAAGGAGCATCAGCAGGGTCAGTGCAAGGGCGAAAACGGTCAGATGTTTTCTTCTCATAATTCTGCCTCCAGTATAGATTATTTGTTTAAATAAGGGTCATCTGAAACCTTTCAGGTAATTATACACGATTGATTCACTCTTTTCCATAAAAAAATGAACGAAACGGACAAAGTGATGTGGATGTGAATACAGATGGCAAAGCAGGGATTGAGATTATTTCGGGATTGAAAAATACACATTTGTGATGGTATGCTAATCAGAACGCATCAAAAGGGGGAAGAACCATGGCCTGGGAAAAACTGTTTACCAAGGATACCATGAGACGGGGAGCGGAGTATCTGGCGAAAAATCGCATGGATGAACCCCGCGACACGGGCAGACGCATTGAATGCCGCACACTGCCGCCGGATGACTATTCCCAGGTCTTTGAGCTTCTGCAGCCGGGCAAGGTTCGCATGAGCTGTACCTGTCCCCCTGCACGGGACGGATACCGGTGCAAGCATATGGTGGCACTGGCCATGCTCCTGGACAGCCGGTCTTCGGACTGGGAGACCAGGAGTCCCGGGAGAATTCTGTCACATGTGGTTCCGGTCAGGGAGGAAAGCATTCCCCTCGCGGAAGTGATCCGCAGGCCTGTGCATGAAACGGACATACCGGAGGATGATTATCGCCGGACCCCCAGAGCCATGGATCCGTGGATGCTTCTGGACAGGTATCGGGTGACGCCCTCCGTGCTGGAAAAGGCTGAAGAGAATCTGAAGACAGACCTGTTTTTTCTGGAAGTGCTGCGCAGTGATGGTGTGCATGTGCAGATTGCCAGCCGCCAGGGTGAACAAGGCAGCCGTGTCCGGATAGCTATGGGGGGGATTGAATGCAACTGCCGGGAGTGCCGTGGAAAAACCAGGAAGGCGGGAGCTTCCCTGTGTGTAAGGAGTATGGAGGCGATGCTGTTTCTGCTTCGCAATCCATCCCAGATTCCCCAGCTCGACACAACGGACCGCACAGGGCAGCTGGTGTGTCAGAACTGTCCTGTGGATTACGGGGAGTATCCTGAACCTGAGCGTATTTTTTCACTGAGGCCGGGTTTCACCATGACCTCAAATGGCCTGTCCCTGCAGCTCCGTCTGGAGGAGGGATCACGAAAATGGAATATCACGAACATCCGGGGTTTTCTTGTGCGTCTGCATTTACGGACAGTGGATGATACGAGTGCGGAAATCCGACTGGATTACTACAGGGATCAGCTGGATGAACCTTCAAGAAAGCTGGCGAGGATTCTGTATGAACAGAATCGGCGGACAGGCGCCCTGGAGGACTGGATGGCGGACGATGAGGAGGAACTCACCACGGGGGGAATGTCGCCATGGAAAGCATCAAACATGCGTCTGATACAAGCCGATCTGGACATGGTTTACGAGGCATGCCGGCCTCTGCATGTGGATATGGACGGACAGGAGGATGTTCCGCTTCTGGAAGGTGAGCTGCATCCGTTCTTCTTTGTGACTCCGGAGAAGGATTCCTCAGGCTTTGCCGGAGTTCGTATTCAGGCGGTCATGCCCCGGGTGGTCATGGGGAGTGCCGCGCTGTTCTTCTTCCGGGATGGCTGTTTCTGGCGGGACAGCACACCGGCGACCTTTCACCTCAGGCATTTTCTGGGGGAGGATGGACAGGTGGACTTCCTTGTAGGAAGGCCGAGAATGGCCGATGTCATGTACGGGGTGCTGCCGGCCATGCGGAAAATGGGGACCGTGGAAATCGAAGAGGAGGAATGGCTTTCACGCTTTGTTCCGCCCCGCCCGGAATTTACCTTTCTGCTGGATGCCGGTCCCCAGCGGATGACCTGCATCCTGGAGGCGGCCTATGACGGGGAGCGGCGCAGAATCGGTCCCAGATACATGGGCGGTCCCGGGTGTATGACGCGGAGCGAGGAGGATGCGGTAGTCCTGGTCAAGGAGTACTTCCCGGCTTTTGACCCATTTACGGGGACGTTTTTCGCCTCCAGATCCGTGGACCAGGAAGCCAGTATTCTCAGTGAGGGAGTGGCCAGGTTTGAGCATATGGGCATCGTCAAGGCCACGGATGCGGTTCGGAAGCTGCGCCGTTTACGCCCGGACATGCTGCATCTGCAGATATCCGTCGACAGCGATCTGATGAACATCTCGCTGCTGGGGGAGGAGGTCGATGTGGAGGACCTGAAAGAGCTGCTTGGAAGCTTCCGCCAGCACCGGCGCTACCACCGTCTCCGTTCCGGGGAGATTGTCCAGATGGATGTGACCACCTTTGCCATGCTGGATGCCCTGGTCAGGGGAACCCAAGACAGCATTGAGCAGCTCATGGACGGCGGGGTGACGCTGCCCATGTACCGGATCTTCTTTCTTGAAAAGTTCATGCAGGAGCATTATCAGCTTGTGGAAGACCGGGACCGGGCGTTTGCCCGGCTGCTTTCCAGAATGGATGACACGAGAAACCGGGAATATGCGGTACCTGCCGTCCTTGAAGGCATCCTGCGCCCCTATCAGGTGGAGGGGTTCAGATGGCTGTGCAGCCTGATGGAGACAGGCTTTGGGGGAATCCTGGCGGATGAGATGGGCCTGGGAAAAACGCTCCAGGCCATTGCGATGCTGGAATATGCACGGCAGCAGGGATGGAACGGGCATCTGCCCAGTCTGGTGGTCTGTCCCGCCTCTCTGATCTACAACTGGAGAAACGAGGTTCGCCGATTTGCTCCGGAAATGAAATGCGGCATACTCTCGGGACCGCCTGACGAGCGCGAGGAAATGATTTCCCGGATGGGGGAGATGGACGTGGTGATCACCTCATATGATCTCTTCCGGCGGGACCTGGCGCTGCTGCGGCCGGTGCCCCTGTATATGCTCATACTCGATGAAGCCCAGAACATCAAGAATTCAGAATCCAAGGCGGCCAAGGCGGCAAAGGTGATGAACTGCAGGGGCCGTCTGGCCATGACGGGCACCCCCATGGAGAACCGTCTGAAGGAGATGTGGAGCATATTTGATTTCCTGATGCCGGGTTTTCTCTTCACGGAGCAGCAGTTCCGGGAGGAATTTGAGATTCCCATCGTGAAGGAAAAAGATGAAGAATGTCTGAAGATCCTTCGCCGGATGGTTGCTCCCTTTATCATGAGAAGGCGCAAGAAAGACGTGCTCCATGACCTGCCCGACAAGGTGGAGGAATCGGTGGTGGTGGAAATGGAGGGCCGGCAGCGCAGTCTGTACAATGCCCATGTGGCCCTTCTCAAGAAAATGGTGGAGGACATGGACGACGGTGAGTTTGCCCGCTCCCGGGTCACGGTGCTTGCGGCGCTGATGAAACTGCGGCAGATCTGTTGTGATCCGGCACTGGTGGAGGAAGGATACCGGGGGAGCAGCGCCAAGCGGGACGCGCTGAGGGAACTGCTGGGACGGGCCATGGACGGAGGACACAAGGTCCTGCTTTTTTCCCAGTTCACCGCCATGCTGGATATCATCGAAAGCGACCTGAAGAAAGAGAACATCCACTACTACCGGCTGGACGGGACAACGCCCAAGAACAGGCGCATTGGCATGGTCAACAGCTTCAACCAGGATGAGGTGCCGGTGTTTCTCATCTCCCTGCGGGCCGGAGGTACAGGCCTCAACCTGACCGGTGCGGACATCGTCATCCAGTATGATCCATGGTGGAACCGTGCGGTGATGAACCAGGCTGCGGACCGGGCACACCGCATCGGGCAGACGCATCAGGTGACCGTGTATCATCTCATCGGGCGCGGAACCATTGAGGAGCGTATCCTGTCGATGCAAAGCGCCAAGGAGGATCTGGCGGAGAGCGTGCTTGCCGGAGATACCGGCAGCTTCAACCGGATGACGCGCCGGGAACTGATGGAGCTGCTCACTATAATGGAAAACTGATCAAAGACCTGCCGCCGGCAAAGATGTACTTCGCCGGCGGCAGGTCTGGCTTATGAAAGGGGAGGAAGCTGCAGACATTCCCGCAATTCCGGGAGGACACTGAGTGCCCGCGCGCAGTCTTCCGGCTGTCCATGGTTGTCAAATTCAAGATGCGCGCAGGCGCGGTAGAGGGCTTCGCGCTCGGCTGCAAGGCGGCGCAGCCGGCCCTCCGGATCTCCTGCCAGCTTTGGACGCCCCTCGGGATGGATGTCGCGGAGGATGTCACTGACGGTGCGCCGGAGCCAGATGACCGTGCCTGAACTGCGCATGATGCGGATGTTTTCGGGAGTGGTGATGATGCCCCCGCCGGTGGCGACAATCTGCCGTTTCCCGGCCACCTGCTCAAGTATCCGGGTTTCCAGCTTTCTGAAGCCGATTTCCCCGTCGGCGGCAAAGATTTCCGGAATGCTGCGTCCGTCTGCGGCCACCAGGGCATCATCCAGATCCACGGCGGGGACCCGGACCATCCGGGAGAGCAGCCGGGAAAGGGTGCTTTTGCCGCTTCCCATCATACCGATGAGGTAGAGGGTGGGCATGCTATACCTCCCGGGCAGCCTGGTAGCTGCCCAGCACGCGGCAGGAGGTGCAGTCCACGGCAAGGCACCGCACCAGCACGTTCAGGCTTTCCTGGGTGATGTTGCCGGTAAGGTCCACGTAGAAGCGGTACTGCCAGCGATTCCCCGGGAGGGGACGGGATTCGATGTGGGACAGGTTCATTCCCAGGGCCACGAAGCTGGAAAGCGCCCGCTGAAGGGTGCCCCGCTCGTCCTTCAGGGTAAAGGTGAGGGTGGCCTTGTCAGGAAGACCCAGGGGGCGGGGCGAGGCAGACACCACCACAAAGCGGGTCCGGTTTCCCTTGACGTCCTCGATATTGGGCTGCAGCACGCACAGACCATACTCGCGGGCGGCCAGTTCAGAGGCGATGGCCCCCAGTCCGGGTTCTTCCGACCGGGCCACATGCTGGGCGGAGATGGCGGTGTTGAAATAGGGAACCTGGCGCCATCCGGGATGACCGGAAAGGAAGGTCTGACACTGGGTAAAGCCCTGGGGATGGCTGTAGACGGTGGTGATGTCATCCATCGTCGTGCCGGGCCTGGCCAGAAGGCAGTGGCTCACAGGCACCAGCACCTCGCCCACGATGTGGCAGGCATACCTGCCCAGCAGGTCGTATGCGTCAATGATGGGGCCGGACGTGCTGTTTTCCACCGGAACCACGCCGTAACGGATCTCGTCGGAGGCCACGGCGGAAAAGATTTCATCAAAGGTCCGGAAGGGAATCCGCTTGCAGTCCTCGCCGAAAAAGAGCAGCGCGGCGGATTCGCTGAAGGCGCCGGGAATCCCGTTGTAGCCCACCTGGGTGGAGGTGAGCCGGGCTTCCAGGAAGCGGTACTGTTCCTCCCGGGAGAGGCGCATGATCTCGGTAAAGAGCTGCACCGCGGGTTGGCGGAGCAGGGGATCCCGGACCGCCTGTGAACGGTCCTGAAGAACCCTGGCTTCGCGCTCCGGATCCAGAACCTCCTTGTGATGGGCGTATTTATAGGCGGCCACGTCTCTGGAAACCTGCATGCGCTGCTCAAACAGGGAGAGGATGGCCCGGTCAATGGCATCGATGTCCTCCCGGCAGCGGGTGATGTCGGGCAGTTTAGTGGAATCTGTCATGGCTTCTCCTTTCTGACGAAGGAAAAATGATTGTCGGGATCCAGCATGAGGTCCAGGAGCCCGATGGCAGTGATGCTCTCCATGACCACCGCCGCGCGGGGGACGATGCAGGGATCATGGCGGCCGCGGATGGAAAGGTCCTCATTGGTTCCGGTCAGCACGTTGATGGTCTGCTGTGGCCGGGAGATGGAGGGAGTGGGCTTGATGCAGACCGTGAAGCGCACGGGCATTCCGTTGGTGATGCCCCCGGTGATGCCCCCGTTGTGGCTGGTGGCATGGGTGACGCTTCCCTGCGCATAGCGGGGGCTGTCATTGGCCTGGCTGCCGCGCAGGGTGCTCATTTCAAGTCCGTCGCCGAAGATCACCGCCTTGACGGCGGGCACCGAGAAGGCAAGGCCGGACAGGACGCTTTCCACGGAACGGAAAAACGGGCTCCCCACGCCTGCAGGAACGCCCGCAGCCACGCATTCAATGCGTCCGCCCACGGAATCCCCATCCTCCCTGGCCTGCGCCACCACCTGGCGCATGAGAACTTCCTTTCCTTCATCCACCAGGGGAAAGGAGGAGGAATTCAGGCGGGAGAGAAGGTCGCCTTCGGGAAGCAGGGGAAGGGGCGCGTCCTCCACCTCCGCGATGGCGGAAATGTGGGCGGCAATGGAGATGCCCTTCTCCGAGAGCAGCTGCCGGCACAGGCTGCCGGCAAAGACCAGGGGGGCGGTGAGGCGGCCGCTGAAGGGGCCGCCTCCGCGGGGGTCGCTGGCGCCGTCGTAGCGCACGAAGGCGGGGTAATCCGCATGGCCCGGGCGCATGCACCCGTGAAAGGCGTAATCCCCGGAACGCACATTGGTGTTTTCGATGAAGCCGGTCAGGGCGGCGCCGGTGGTATGCCCCTGGTACAGCCCGGAGAGGATGCGGACCTCATCGGCTTCCCTTCGGGCGGTGGCGGTGGGGTCCCGGCCCGGGGCACGGCGCTGCATGTGCTTTCGGATCTGCTCAAAATCCGGGGAAAACCCCGGAGGAAGCCCGTCCACGGTGATGCCGATGCCGGCTCCGTGGGATTCCCCGAAAAGGGTCAGGCGAAGATGGGTGCCAAAGGTGGCGCTCACTGGATTTCCCCTCCCAGTGCCGCATATTCTTTCCAGAAGCCGGGTGCGGACTTGGCCACGGCCTCGGTGTCGGTGAGGGTCAGGGGCTTGCGGGACAGGGCGGCGGCCATGGCCATGGCCATGACAATGCGGTGGTCATTGGCTCCCTCCACGCGCCCGCCCAGCAGGCTCATTCCCCGGATGATCAGCCCGTCCGGGGTCTCCCGGCAGATGCCCCCGCAGCCGTTGATGGCGTGACAGATGGCGCTGAGCCGGTCGCTTTCCTTGAGGCGCAGCCGGCCTGCGCCGGTGATGCGGCTCTCTCCCCTGGCGGCGGTCATGGCCACGGCCAGGGCAGGCACCAGGTCCGGACACTGGGCGCAGTCGGCGGTGATGGCGCACAGCTGTGAGGGAAAAACGAGGAGCTCGCCGTTTTCCCAGCGGCAGTCAGCCCCCATCTGCTGCAGAAAACCGAGGATCTGCCGGTCCGGCTGAGGGGATTCCGGGTTCAGGCCGCACAGGCGCATGGGGCCTTTGCGGCTGATGGCACCGGCCACCGCGTAAAAGCAGGCGTGGCTCCAGTCCCCCTCCAGCGGCAGCAGCCCGGGGGAGCGGGGCCGCTGGCGACCGGGAACGCTCAGACAGCGGCCTTCGGGGTCCCAGAAGGTCTGTACCTCAAAACGGCGCTGGATCTGGCGGGTCATTTCCACATAGCTTGCGCTCTCCAGGGGCGTGGTCAGCACCACCTGGCTGTCGCCTCCCAAAAGGGGAAGGGCCAGCAGAAGACCGGTCACGAACTGGCTGGACACATCGCCCGGGAGCTCGTAGATGCCGGCGGTCAGGCTGCCCTCCACGGTCAGCTCATTGCCCCGCTGCACCCAGGAGGCCCCCTGGGCGGTAAACAGCTCCCGGTAGATATCCAGGGGACGCTGCATGAGACGGCCGTGCCCCACAAAGCGGACGGGGCCGCGGCCGTCCAGCGCCAGCGGAAGCAGGAAGCGCAGGGTGGAGCCGGATTCGCCGCAGTCCAGGACCCGGGTCCGTCCGCCGGGGGAAGGAATCTCTCCGCCGGTAATGAACATGCGCACGGCGCCGGGGAAATCGCTGGCGCCGGAGGCGGTCTGGCGCAGGATGCCCAGGGATGAGCAGCACGAGAGCGTGGCGGAAATGTCCCCGGAAAGCAGCAGGGGCTGCAGCTGGGTTTCTCCCCGGGCCAGGGCCGAAAGGAGGACCGCCCGGTGGGAGGCGGACTTGCTGGGGATCAGGCGGAGCCGGCCGGTGAGGCTGGCGGGCATAAGGGTCAGGTCCATAAGAGGCCTCCGGTCCTGTGCAGCAGACGGGTGAGGGTTTCACCGTCCACGGGTACGATGCGGCAGCTGCCGGGAGCATCCAGAAGAATCAGGCGCAGCGTCTTTCCGGCGGCTTTTTTGTCATGGAGCATGTCGGCGAGCACTTCCTCGCCCCGGATGCCGTCCGGCAGGGTGCAGGGCAGATCCAGACGGGACAGCAGACGGTAAAGCCGCTGCCGCATCCCGGCGGGGGTGATGCCCAGTTCCTCGCCCCAGGTGCAGGCGGCCAGCATGCCAAGGCACACCGCTTCCCCGTGAAGAATCTGGCCGTAGCCCGACTCCCTCTCCAGCGCATGGGCCAGGGTGTGGCCGAAATTGAGGATCATGCGCTCGCCCCGGTCCAGGGGATCCCGGGAGACCACGTCGGCCTTGACGGCGATGCAGCGGTGAACGATCTGGGGAGCGTGACGAAGGACCTCCTCCCGGTCTGCGCAGCTCTCCAGGAGCTCCAGCAGGGCCGCATCGCGGATGCAGCCGACCTTGATGACCTCGCCCAGTCCCGAGCCGATCTGGCGGGGCGGAAGGGTATGAAGGGTGGAGGTGTCGATGACCACCAGGGACGGATGGCAGAAGGCGCCGATCAGGTTCTTGCCCAGGGGATGATTGACGGCCACCTTCCCGCCCACCGATGCATCCACCTGGGACAGGAGGGTGGTGGACACCTGAATCAGGGGGATCCCCCGCAGGGTGGTGGCGGCGCACAGCCCCGTCAGGTCCCCGATGACGCCTCCGCCCAGCGCGACGACCACATCGCTGCGGGTGATGCCGGATTCCAGCAGAAAATCCTGGACGCGGGAGAGCTCCTCCCGCGATTTGGTCGTCTCCCCCTGGGGAAGCACCAGGGAAACCGTCCGGGCACCGGCGGCGGCAAGGGTTCGGGTGAGCACAGGCAGGTACAGGGGGGCCACGGCGCTGTCCGTCACGATGGCGGCCAGTTTTCCCCGGACATGGTCCTCAAAGACCTCGGGACGGGTCAGGAGACCGGCGTCAATGAGGATGAGGCTGCGCTCCTCGGGAGTCTTCGGAACGAGGGTGATCTCGGGCATGGACGTCTCCTTTCTTGGACAGGGGTTATCTGAAGAGGGGGGAGCGGGTCAGGGGCAGCTGGGAGACCCGGTCAAAGGCCTTCTTCCGGTCACTGGAGAGGGTCAGCTGCCGGGTGAGGGCCTCCTGGCTGTCTCCCTCAAGCAGCTGCCGGTAGGTGTCGAGCTTCTCCTGAAGTTCAATGATCTGGCTGCGCAGGGCCTGACGGTTGTCCCAGAAAAGGTCGGTCCACAGCTGCGGATCCAGGGCGGCGACACGGGTGGCTCCCCGGAAGGAGCCGCCTTCAAAGCCCTGACTGACGGAAAGCAGATGCTGGTCACACAGGGCCAGCGCCAGCACGTGCATGAGCTGCGAGGTATAGGCGATGCGCTCATCGTGCTCCTGAGGCGTGGCAACGATGAAGTCCGCCACCCCTGCATACGTCATGAGGGCGCGCAGCAGGCGCTCCGCTTCCGGTGCAGGGGCGGGCCCCGGAACGAGAATGTAGTGGGAGCCCCGGAACAGGTCGGCGGAGGCATTGGCGAAGCCTCCCCGTTCCCGACCGGCCATGGGATGGCCGCCGATGTAGGCAAAGGGAGGGGTGTCCAGGGAGGAGATGGCCTGATACAGCGGCGTCTTGATGCCGCAGACATCGCTCAGACAGGACCCGCTTTTCATGCGGGGGCCGTGGGCAAGCACAAAATCCACGGCCTGCCGGGGATGCTGGCAGAGAATCAGCATGTCGGCCTCTTCAACCGGCGCGCTTCGGGCATCCTCCCAGCAGGCAGACACGGCACCCAGACGAAGGGCCTCGCCCCGGGTCAGGGGATCCGGCTCAATGGCGGTGAGGGTGAGCCCGGGAAAGGGGTGAAGGGCGAGGGCCAGGCTGCCGCCGATGAGACCCAGGCCCGCGATCATCAGATGCAAGACGCTTCCGCCTCCTTACTGCTGCCCGGAACGGCCGGGCTTTTGCGTATTGTACAGCGCGGGAAAGGGTTTGGCAAAT
>CACYCQ010000313.1:0-3667 GCA_902772995.1 uncultured Eubacteriales bacterium | reverse complement strand
GGCTCAGACAGACGGAAGCAGGAGATCCGCAAGCGGCGAAGACCGCAGTACAAGATAACTGTCCCGGCACTGCATGTAGGGCTCTGTAGCCACGGTGCCCTCCGGCATGTCCTCTCCGGTGGCATTCTCCCAGTCATTGAAGTTGCCTTCCTCCATCCAGAACACCACATCCGCATCCCCGGAGGACAGTGCCAGGGATCTTGCCGCGCTGTCCACGCTGACAAAGCGGAGATTGATGCCCAGGCGGCTGGCAGCCTCCGCCATCAGGGCCGTATTGAAGCCCACAGGGAAGCCGGAGCCGGAGATATAATCCATAGGCGGACGGTCCCCCGTGACGGCCACCCGGATCGTCCGGGCATCATCGAACGTCTTGGGGTAAACGGCCTCGGGTTCGATGATTTCGGCGCAGGAATCCATGTATCTGCGCCTAAGCTCCTCCACCGTCCCGTCCTCCTTCATCTCCCGGATCACCTGCGACAGCTGATCGCAAAGCTCACGGTCCGTGTCCCGCAGCAGAAGCGCAAAGGAAAGGGTATACTCAAAGTCCGGGTACCTGCGTGCGACCATCTTCTCATTCCTTGCGGCGATATACCTGGCCGTGTGCTCATCGGTATAGATGAAGCCGATGTCCCCGTTGAGCAGCGCCATGAGCATGCTGCTCAGGGAATCATAGAACTTTACCCCGGTAAACATGGCGTCCTTCCAGAATTCCTTCAGGGCCTCGTTGAGCGTGGACTCCTCGACATTCAGCTTGGACAGCCTGCCCAGCAGGCCGTATTTCGTCACGCCGTCCTGCGTGGGCTGCTCCTCAGCCAGGCAAACGCCCAGCGACCCCAGGGCAAGGCAAAGAGCCAGGATCAGGGAAATCAGCTTTTTCATATATTCTCCTCCTCTGCGTCCATGGGAATCTAAGGGAACATGGTCTTCAGCCTGTTCTTGCGTTCATACATGTGTACGTCCGCCCGCTCAAAGACCCTACTGAAGCTGTTGTCATAGCCGGGTTCATACTCTGCCAGACCGCTGGCCACCACCGGGCCGCCGCTGTGCCGGTTTTCCTCCGCAATCCGTTCAAACTCCGCCATCAGGGCCTCCCGGTTCCGGAAATCCTCGCCCTCCAGCAGCGCCACGAACTCATCCCCGCCGATGCGGAAGACCGGGCTGTGGGCAAACACCCGGCAGATCTGGTGACAGGCATTCTGGATCAGCTCGTCCCCGGCTTCATGGCCCAGGGTATCATTGGTCTGCTTGAGGCTGTTCACGTCAAACACCGCCACGGCGAACTCCTGAAGCTCCCCCCGGGTCAGCCGGCTGTCCACCTGCCGCTCCGCCTCCCTGTAGGCGTGGGTATTCCGCACGCCCGTCAGGGAGTCCTTGTAGGCCAGCTCCATGGCGGAGCCCAGTTCCTTCCTGTACTCCTTCTCCCGCTGGAACAGACGCTCCAGCTCAAGCCGGCGGTCCTCCTTGAGGTCCTCCAGGACGAAGGTGTGCAGCACGCACACGCCCACCAGACAGCCGATGGAATACATGGGCTCAAGCGGGTAAAGCACCTGCAGGGTGACCATCAGGGACATGGTCATGCCGAAAAAACCGATGGCCAGGTGGCGCCGCCAGTAGCGGGAGCCCCGTGTCCGAGCCGTCATCAGCACATACATGGCGGTGGAGAAAAACATCAGGATCTGCACGGCCAGCATCACGTAGCGAACGGGGCCGGCATGGTACACGCCCTCCTTGTCAAACCAGAACATCACCGGAAGGAACAGGTTTGCCCCGAGGATGAGGGCGATGCCCAGCACGAACACCTTCCCGCAGAGGTGCAGCGCCCGTGTGAAGAAGGTCTCCTGCTGCAGGTAGCTGATCACGTAGCGTGTCCATGTCAGGACCGTGGCCGTCATTGCCGCGAAAAACACCGTCGTGTCCACCGTCACGGCGGTGATCATGTGCGCGTCATACAGGATGCCCCACATCAGATCGGTGATGTAGAAGACCAGCACGCTGACCATCAGGTGCCGGTAGGCCTTCCCGGAAGCCGTGGAATGATGAAAGTGCCGGTTCATCAGCGCATTGTAATTGACAATGCAGTGCACCACCAGTGCCAGCATGGCCGTTTTGGAATATGACATCTCGAGATTTCCTTTCTGCCGGTCCGCTCCGCCAAACAGAACCCTGTGCTCCATAACAGAATAGCCGATGTCTTTCATTTGTCAAGTCATCATTTTCCGGATACGTAAAAAACCGGTCCTGTCCGAACCGTCCGTCCTCGATTTCCCGCCGCCTGCAACAAACCTATTGACTCAAAAGCGCACAGCATTTATTCTATCTATGATATTTCAGCCTCCTTCGGCTGAATCGGCAAAGTACCGGGATTCCCGGGATTTTGACTTCAATCCAACTACGAAAGGAGACTCCTCATGAAAAAACTGTTTTCCCTCTTACTGGTCTTCGTGATGGCTCTGAGCTGCCTGCCTGCCAGCGCAGACACCCTGACCGCCAATGTCGCCTTCAACACGGAACTGGCCAAAGGCATGTTCGCCATGTTCGGCATGGATGAGAAAGCCATCTCCTCCACCGAGCCGGTGTTCGACCTGGTCAACAGCCTCGGCGTGAAAGTGGCCACCTTTGCAGACGGCCTGGAAGTTGATCTGGGCCTCAACGGCCAGACGGCCGCCGGCATCGGCGTACTTGCCAGTGAATCCGGTCTGGCCATCGCCAGCACCCTGTTCCCCAACTACCTGATCACCGTGACCCCCGAGACCATCCAGCAGGCGATGCAGCAGCTGATGACCATGATGCCCGCCCAGGGAAGTGACGACAAGGAAGCTTTAGCCGCAAAAGAAGTTTTCGGCGCGTATTTCAAGGAGTACATTGAGACCGTCACCACCGCCGGTACCCCCGGGGCGCCCGTGAGCGGCTCCTTCGAGTTCGACGGCTACACCTATGACACCTGCACCCCCGTGAACATCAACTTCGACGTTATCAAGGAAGCCCACACCAACCTGTACAACAAGGTTCTGGCTGATCCTGCCGCCATGGGTATGATCAATGGCTACGCCAAGAATTCCATGGAGAAGCGCGGAAAGGTCTTTGACGAGGCTGCATTCGAGGCTGATCTCAAGACCGTCCTGGACAAGACTGTTCAGGAGATCCCCGACACCGCCGTCACCAACGTCTATACCAACAGCAGTGAGCCTTCTGCCTTCTACATGACCTGCAACACCCAGAAGGAAGGCAAGGACACCATCAACTTCACCATGCACATGCTCGACCAGTCGAACATGAAGATGGACTGCAATATTCTCGATCCCATGCCCATGAAGTTCTCCTTCGAGAAGACCGACTCCAACGTGCGCGTCAGCTTCTCCGTGCTTGGTATTGAAGCTGCTGTCAATGTCGCCTTCCACAGCAGCGGAATGGTCGTCGACCTGTACTTCCTCAACCCCGATGAGCCCATCATGTCTCTGAGCATTGAAACCGCCCCCGGCGGAGAGCGCGAAGTCTCCATGGAAGTCGGTGAGAGAAAGGTTCTCGGTGTCGAAGAAATGATGAAGGATACGTCCGGCGAAATCATGTCCGGCCTGATGATGGATGTGATGTACAACGGCTTCGGTTCTGTGATGAGCGTGGTCAACGAGCAGGTTCCGTCCTTTGCCGCCATGTTCTCCAGCCAGTC
>CACYCQ010000312.1:0-3111 GCA_902772995.1 uncultured Eubacteriales bacterium | reverse complement strand
GTACATGCCGCCGCCATCCTGGTGACGCGGGGTAAACATCATCCGGACCGGTCATGACGATCCCCACCCTTTGCGGCGGGGATTTTTACTATGGCGGGCCATGGTCATTCAAGAGGGAATCTTTGATCACACCGGCAATTCCTTTTTTCAAATGAAGAATGCTCACCGCTCCCCGATGTGTTTGTCCGGCGCTGACAGCGGCCAGGACATCAGCGCATTTTCCGCAGCAGGGATCCGCGGGAATCGGTCCCCTGTTCACAGATGCCCGGGATCAGCTGATCTGACCATGCGGCAGCAGAGTGTATCCGGATCGGGGCCGGATTTTTCCCGCCCGCCGGACGGGAGCAGGGCTTTTTCATCCCTGCGGAGGATTCCCCCAGGGCAAAAAAGCGGCGGCCCGTGAATCCATGATGTTGAATTCACAGGCCGCCGCGCAGCGGTTACATTCAAATGATTCCGTCCGGAGAAGGGAAAACCCTTCATCAGACACCATGGAGAGTTTCTGCAGCATTGCACGGCGGGAAACCGGCCGCTCCCTTTTTTCCCTTCGGCATTTCCCGCATGCCCGCTGACGGGGGCTTCACGAAACGCACCTGCCCTTCTTTTCCGGTTCCCTCTCCCCCTCAGGCGGATGGCCGGGGCAATGTGCCGATACGGGAGGGCTTTACCGGGCGCCCGTGTCCCCCTCAAGCGCGGCTTCCACAAATCCCCTGAACAGCGGATGCGGCCTGTTCGGCCGGCTCTTGAATTCCGGATGGAACTGCACCCCGACAAAAAAACGTTCCCCGGGGAGCTCCACCGTTTCCACCAGCTGCCCGTCCGGAGAGAGCCCCGAGAGGCAGAGTCCCGCCTTCTCAAGCGCTTCCCTGTACTGATTGGCGAACTCATAGCGGTGGCGGTGGCGTTCCCGGATCCGGGTGACCCCGTAGCAGCGGGCAATGACGCTCCCTTCCCGCAGACTGCAGGGATAGCTTCCAAGGCGCAGCGTCCCGCCCTTGTCAATCTCGTCATTCTGCCCCGGCATGAAGTCAATCACCCTGAAGGGCGCTTCCGGATCGAATTCCCGGGAATGGGCGCCCGGCATTCCCGCAGCATTGCGTGCAAATTCAATGACCGCAATCTGCATGCCCAGGCAGATGCCCAGGAAGGGAATATGGCGGGTCCGGGCAAACCCGGCAGCCAGGATCATACCTTCAATCCCCCGGTCCCCGAATCCTCCGGGGACAAGGATCCCGTCCAGATTCCCCAGCTGCGCCTCCAGGTTCTCCTCCCGAAGCTCCCCGGAATCGATCCAGATGATCTCCACCCGGGTATCCAGTGCATATCCGGCGTGGCGCAGGGCCTCCGCCACGGAGAGATAGGCAGCGTGCAGCTGCACATACTTGCCCACCAGCCCGATGCGCACGCAGCGGCTCTGGTGGCGGATGCGCTCAAGCAGGTCCTCCCACTCCGTCAGGTCCGGCTCCGGGGCACTGATGCCCAGTTCACGGCAGACGATGCCCGACAGGCCGGCCTTCTCCAGCATCAGGGGAGCCTCGTAGAGCACCGGCAGCGTCAGGTTCTCGATAACGCAGTCGTCCCTCACATTGCAGAAATGGGCAATCTTGCTGAAGATGCCCGCATCGGCGATGGGTTCGTCCACACGCAGCACGATGATCCCCGGACTGATGCCCATCCCCTGCAGTTCCTTGACCGAATGCTGGGTCGGCTTGGATTTGTGTTCCCCGCTCGCCTTGAGATACGGGACCAGGGTCACATGGATATAGAGGGCATTCTCCCTTCCCACCTCCAGCCCGACCTGGCGGATGGCCTCGATGAAGGGCTGACTCTCGATGTCGCCGATGGTTCCGCCAATCTCCGTGATCACCACATCCGCGTCCGTCTGCTGGCCGACCCGGTAGATGAAATGCTTGATTTCGTCGGTGATATGGGGAATCGTCTGTACCGTGATCCCCAGATATCCGCCCCTGCGCTCCCGTCTGAGCACATTGTCGTACACCCGCCCGGTGGTCAGGTTGGAATAGCGGTTCAGGTCCTCATCGATAAAGCGCTCATAATGCCCCAGGTCCAGATCGGTTTCCGCCCCGTCCTCGGTGACGTAAACCTCTCCATGCTGATAGGGGCTCATGGTCCCGGGATCCACATTGATATACGGGTCCAGTTTCTGGGCTGCCACCTTCAGCCCGCGGGCCTTGAGCAGACGTCCAAGGGACGCCGCGGTGATGCCCTTTCCCAGTCCGGAAACCACTCCGCCGGTCACAAAGATGTACTTGGCCATGTTCCTCTCCTCATCCTCCTTCTTCCTGAGCCAGCAGAAGGCTTCTCCGGAATGCCCTCTGCGCCTGGGGACCATTCTCCAAAAAGGAAAAGGCAGGGAATAGTCCAGCAGACACGACTCCCTTGCCTTGTCAGGCAGGATCATAGCACGCTTCTCCTGCCCCGTCAAGAATTTCCGGCGGACAGAGGCCTCCGTGATTTCAAAAACCGCTTCATATGCGGCCATTGCCTCCTGAAAATGCAGCCTGTCCTCATACGGAGCATCATTTTGCCGTCCTGCCTGCCGGTACGCGCTCAGGATGAAACGAGGTTGAACGGGATCCCGGGCGCCCAAAGATGGAATTGACTTCTCTCCGCCTGGCGGAATAGAATTGACCATCTTTTCGGTGGGGGTATGCCCCGCGGTCACGGCTTCCGGCCGTCTGTGTCCGCCGGCATGCCAGATCGCCGCTCCCCTCTTCCCGCTTTACCGCCTCAGTCCGGCCTGCCTGCGTGACCGCCGCCTGCCGGGCCGTCCTCCCCCAATCTCACCCTCAAGGAGGTTTACTTATGTCAAAGCGTCAGACTGTTCTGATTCTGGACTTCGGCGGGCAGTATACCCAGCTCATCGCCCGGCGCGTTCGTGAAAACCATGTCTATTCCGAAGTGGTCCCCTGGAGCATCTCCGCAGAAGATGCCGCTTCCCGTTCTCCCGTCGGCATCATCCTTTCCGGAGGCCCGGCCAGCGTCAATGACCCGGATGCGCCCCGGGTCGATCCCTCCATCTATGATCTGGGGGTCCCGGTGCTGGGAATCTGCTACGGAATGCAGCTGACCGCATCCCTGCTCGGCGGC
>CACYCQ010000311.1:0-3090 GCA_902772995.1 uncultured Eubacteriales bacterium | reverse complement strand
GGTGCACCCGCGCATGCCCCTGATTCTGGAGCCCGGGAAGCATGCGCAATGGCTGTCCCCGCAGACCGACCCCCGGCCGCTCCTCACCGGCGGGGATACCGGCATATGCCGCCTCTGACGTTGCCCGGCGCATGTGCCGCCCGTTCTCCTGCGGCGGTCAGGGGCTGCCCTGTCCGGCCTTTGGCCGGTCGTGAAAACCGGATTTCCCCGTCCCCGCAGGTGTATCCGCGCAGGTGACGGCCTCTCCTTTTGGCCGGACGGGTTCTTCAAAAGGGGAGCATGCTCGTCAGGTGAAAGAAGACCCTCCATGCTGCCCTGCGACTGTCCTTTTCCCAGCCCCACAGAGTTCTCCCGGATGTCCCATTTTCTGCCCCGCGCCAGCGTGCAGCCATATCTTTCCTTGAAGGAGGCCCGCGCCGGGCCGGACACAAAGCCGCCCTGCAGGGCAGCGCCTGGGGGCCTTCAAGAGCAACGATGCCCAAAAGCCTGCAAAGCATGGGCGCGGTACGGGTTTCGGAAAAGCGTGAAGAACAGGGCCTGCCACTGCCGTTTCCTGAGCATCCTGCACAATGCCCCCTCCCCGGCGCCGGACCGCGGGGCTTTCCCGCCGCCAAAAATGCCGAAAGACGGGCCGCCCCTCGAGGCGGCCCGTCTTTTGGCAACTGAACGATTTGCCTGATGTCCGCCGTCTGCCTTTCTCACCGTCCCGTCGCCGGATCGGTTCGCTTCGCTGCGCGAGGGCCCTTCCCGGCCCGCAGACAATCAGGGACTTCCCGGGGAGGGCTCCGCCGTTGCGGACATGGGCACTTTTCCATCCACGGGATGCGATCCCCCGCGGCGCTCCGCAAATAGTAGGCTTCCGGAATTCTCCCGCACGGGCCGGGGTGCTTATCTCATCAGCAGCCCGTCCCCTTCCGTCGCCAGACACACCGCATCCGTCGCCTTCCCCTGCAGCTCGTCAAACACCACGATGTTCAGCCCCCGCAGGTTCAGGCACGTTTCCATCCCTTCCACCTCTACTTTGCTGGTGCCCTCAAAGGTCGCATTGCTGCTGGTCAGCCGGTAGATCCGGTAGGGGTCCTGAAGCCTTCCCTCCATTTCCAGGGGTTCCGTCCAGGCCTTCTCCCGCACCTGGTCTCCCACCTTTGCAGCCACATAGGTGGCGCCCTCCGGAAGCTCCCGCAGGTCTGTCGCAAGGCCAAAGCCAAAGAGCGCCTGCCGGTCCTCCTCCCGGAGACGGGGCATCCCGAACCTCAGTGAAAAGAGCACGCTGAAGGAAGGATCGCCCCCCGCAATCTCCAGATACTCCCGAAGGGAGGCAGCCTTCTTGAGCCTGAAGGCCTGCATGGCGTGGGCGTAGTAGGCCCGCCTCTGCTCGTAGCGCTCCTCCCGGCAGCCTTCAATCCCCAGCTCCTCCTGCAGAAGGTGCGCCACCCATGCGGACTGCCTGGCCGCGCACTCCCCGTCCGCATGGCTGAAGAAGGCCTCATCCCCCTTCAGATGGAAGGAGGAAAGGACCTCCTCATCCTCCATGTTGACAAAGCGCAGCCCGTTTTCCGCCGCAAAGTCGCGCATCAGGCGTGTCTGTCCCGCCGTCAGATAATTTCCCGGCAGATTGAGCAGCACCAGGGGTACCCCGGAATCCCTGCAGTCCCGCGCCATCCGCTCAAGGCCCGTCATCATGTTGTCCCTGGGCACGGCCGCCTCCGCCGACAGGATCTCCTCTTCCCCCGGAGGCGCCCATCCGGCAAGCCTCAGGCTCCCGGGCACCGGCTGCTGGAGCACAAAGCCCATGAGCTCGCAGTGAAGGCTTGCAGGCAGGTTCAGGTCCCCCCGCTCCAGGACCTTCCATCGGTCGTGAAAGCGGATGTTGGTCAGATAATAGCTGATGCGGCTCTGGTTCTCCAGGCGGCAGATTTCAGAGACCGCCCGAATCTTCACCGGGGAGAGCTTCATGGTGTCCAAGGCCTTTCGCACAAAGGGCTCCGAGGTGTTGACGGGATTTCCGGTCCCCTCGAACATGTACTTGACGTCCACCACGAAGGCCCGGGGATGCTGGAAGCGCAGCGCCTCCTCCAGCCAGTAGGAGCTGATCAGGATGGACTGCTGGTCGCTGGCCAGGTTGTAGCTGCGGATGCCGGTCTCGTCATATACGACCTGCGGGCACATGGCCGAGGCCATGGTGCTCGAGCCCAGGAAGATCACATCCAGGGAATTTCTGGGCATCTGGTAGAATTCATGAAAGCTCGACGTCGAGGGCCACCAGGAGTTTTCATAGACAAAATTGGGCTCCAGCACCTTGTTGATGCCCCTCAGGGAGAGGGCCATGAGCACAAGGAACACGAGGGATGACAGATGAGCGCCTGCCTGTTTCATCAGAAACCTCCATAAATGAATTCCTGGGCATGATAGCCAAATCCGTAGGTGCCAAAGATCCAGACGCTCCAGATGAGCATGGCGCAGCACAGCCAGCGAAGGGCCGCCGGCCCGCAGAGCACCCTTTCCCTGAAGGAGCATCCCCGCTCCTCCAGGATATCCCGCCCGATGAGCACCGCGCAGGACAGAAGCAGCAGCGCCAGCTCCCGAAGATCGACGCCCAGCCTCGTCAGGGACCCGTCCACAAAGATCCAGATGTTCCCCGCGCGAAGCATGCTGCCCAGCATGGCGATGCCGCTGCCCGCGTCAGGGGCGCGGAACATCACCCAGGTCAGCAGGATCATGAGGAGCGTCACCGCCCTGCGGGGCAGCGTCCACCTGACCGGAAGGCGCCGGTCCAGCAGCTCCCCCAGCACCTGGAAGAGGGCATGCATGCTCCCCCAGAGGAGAAAGCGCAACTCCCCGCCGTGCCACAGGCCGCTCACCCAGAACACCGCCAGCACATTGAGCGTTTTCCGCAGCTTTCCCTTCCGGCTGCCTCCCAGGGGGATATACACATAGTCCCGCAGCCACCGGCTGAGGGTCAGGTGCCACCTGCGCCAGAAGTCCCGGATGGACAGGGACAGGTAGGGCCTTTTGAAATTGTCCTGAAGGGAGATGCCAAAGGCGGCGGCCATCGCCTGGGACAATGTCACGCAGGACAGGAAGTCCGCG
>CACYCQ010000310.1:0-6633 GCA_902772995.1 uncultured Eubacteriales bacterium | reverse complement strand
CGGACTTCCTCCCCTGCGTGTCATGATCGACTCCGCTTCCTCCGTCTCCTTCTGGAGCAAACGGACCTGGGCAGGATGGGACTCGGGGCACTGTGCCAGTGCCAGCTTTTTTCCGCTGTCGGACACGCACAGCTCTGTAAGCATCCGGATGATTTTTTTATATTCAAGAACTGTCAGCGATCTATCGTTCATCATGTTTTCCTCTCCTCTTCCTGTCCTTGCAAAACCGGCGTTCTCTGACCGCACGCCCTGGGGCGAAAAATGCCTGAAGCGGGGAATTCTCAGAACATCAATATAGAACAAAAGGTGAAGAATAGCAAGCGCTTTGCCGGATGGACAGTGGCGCAGGCACGCATGATTCAGACACACATCCGGTGGATGATGGGAGTTTTCCCGCATTCCGTCGTGAAAATGCTGTGAAAAAGGATTGTTTTCACCGGAGGACCTTTACATTCTCCTTCAAATCATCTAGAATCCCTGCATTGCACTTTTTCCTTCACAGGCCGGCTCTGCGCAATCCGGCGATTCATCAACAGAATGGAGTGAAAACATGTACAAAATTGTCAGGAAGAGGATTCTCAACCCTGCCGTGACTCAGATTGAAGTCGAAGCACCGCTGGTGGCCAGAAAGGCCCGTCCCGGACAGTTCATCATCCTGCGCGTCAACGAGGACGGCGAGCGCATTCCCCTGACCGTTGCAGGAACCAACCCTGAAGAAGGCACCGTCAAGGTGATCTATCAGGTTGTGGGTGCGACCACCGAGATGCTCAACCACAAGGAAGCCGGCGATTTTCTCCAGGATTTTGTGGGCCCTCTGGGTGTACCTACCCATACCGAAGGCATCCGGAAGGTTTGCGTCATCGGCGGCGGTGCAGGCTGTGCCATCGCCATGCCCGTGGCAGAGGAATTCCATCGTCTGGGTGCCGAGGTCACCAGCATCATCGGTTTCCGCAACAAGGACCTGCTGATTCTTGAGGAGGAATTCCGGGCCATTTCGAATGAACTGATCGTCATGACAGATGACGGTTCCTACGGGTGTCACGGCAATGTGACCGTTCCTCTGAAGGAAATGCTGGAAGCGGGCCGCCAGTTTGACATGATCATCACCATCGGGCCGCTGATCATGATGAAGTTTGTCGTGGCCACGGCCAAGCCTTTCAATGTTCCGGTGACAGTCAGCATGAACCCCATCATGATCGATGGTACCGGGATGTGCGGCGGCTGCAGGATTACCCTCGTTCAGGACGGCAAGCGGGTGACCAAATTCGCCTGTGTCGAAGGTCCCGACTTCAACGGTTACGAGATCGATTTCGATGAAGCCATGAGCCGCGGCCGCATGTACGCCGAGTATGAGCGCCATGCCTACGAAGACGCCTGCAATCTTTTCAGAAAAGCATAAGGGAGGGAGATCACAATGGCTGTCAATCCGAAGAAACATGAGATGCCGACCCAGGCACCGGAGGTTCGCGCACACAATTTCAGCGAAGTGGCCTTGGGCTACACCATGGAGATTGCCATGGAGGAAGCCCAGCGGTGTCTGAACTGCAGGAACCGTCCCTGCGTGAGCGGTTGTCCGGTCAATATCGACATTCCCGATTTCATTACGGAAGTCAAGCAGGGCAGGTTCGAAGAAGCCTACCAGATCATCAGCAGGAGTTCTTCCCTTCCCGCTGTCTGCGGCAGAGTCTGTCCCCAGGAAACCCAGTGCGAATCCCAGTGCACGCTGCGGGTGCGCGCGAAGATGGAACCGGTGGGCATCGGACGACTGGAGCGCTTTGTCGCCGACTGGCACAATGCGCATGCTGAAGGCAGCGCAACACCTCCCGCTCCCAATGGCCATCGAGTGGCCGTGGTGGGTGCCGGTCCCTCCGGTCTGACCTGCGCTGGTGATCTGGCAAAGAAAGGGTATGCCGTCACCATCTATGAAGCACTCCATACCGCCGGAGGCGTTTTGGTCTATGGAATTCCTGAATTCCGTCTTCCCAAGACCATTGTGGCACGCGAGGTGGAAACCCTGAAGGAACTTGGCGTGCAGGTGGAAACCAATGTGATCATCGGCAAGACCCTGACCGTTGACGAGCTCTTTGAGATGGGTTTTGAGGCTGTCTTCATCGGGTCCGGCGCCGGACTGCCCAACTTCATGAACATTCCGGGCGAAGCGCTTAAGGGCGTCTATTCTGCCAATGAGTTCCTTACCCGCTCCAACCTGATGAAAGCCTATCTGGACCATCCCCATACCCCCATCATGAAGGGCGGACGCGTTGCGGTCATCGGCGGCGGCAACGTGGCCATGGATGCGGCCCGGACAGCTCTTCGTCTGGGTGCGGAAAAAGTGTACATCGTTTACCGCCGCTCCATGGAAGAACTGCCAGCACGTCTAGAAGAGGTGGAGCACGCTCAGGAGGAAGGAATCGATTTCCGTCTGCTGTGCAATCCTGTAGAGATCCTGGGATATCAGAACCCAGAGAATCCCAGGGATCCCATGAACGGATTCGTGAAGGCCATCCGTTGCATCAAGATGGAACTGGGTGCGCCGGATGCCAGCGGACGTCGCCGCCCCGTGGAAATCCCGGGCAGTGAATTTGTCCTGGATGTGGATACGGTGGTGGTGTCCATCGGCACCAGCCCGAATCCTCTGATCAAAAACACTACCAAGGGACTGGATGTCAACCGCCGCGGTGGCCTGATTATCAATGAGGATGGTTTGACCTCCCGTGATCGGGTATATGCCGGTGGTGACGCTGTGACGGGTGCCGCTACCGTCATCTCCGCCATGGGTGCAGGAAAAGTGGCTGCCCGTGCCATTGACGAGGCTCTCTCAAAAGTCATGGCTTCCGACTGAGCCGAATGGTTGGATGAATTCCTGTAATGGCAATTGCATACCTGCCTGAAAGGTTATGCGAAAGCTGCCATATGCCCTGCTCAAGTGAATCTATCTGCTTTTTTCTTCGCCATTCGATTCCCTGTGTTACTTTTTCACGTGCTTTTGGATCGTTTTCACGTCTTCTTCGGCAGTTGTTGACACAAAGGTGTTCCCTGCCCACATGGTGCTGTCGTTTCTTTTTGCGTTTGTCGGATGTCCATATCAGAGTTCTCTTTCAAACATCCAACAGAATCGAAACAGCAGGTTAATCGAACCGCAGCATTCGGGTATATGGATCAGGCATTATGTACATTTCCCGGTGATATTTCACATTTTGTATTTGTATAGCCACCCATGGGATTTCTCCAGTATATACTCTTATCCATCGCATATGTGTCAAGCTGTCACACTCCATATGGATGCCTCCTTTGTTACTGCCGTATAGCCAGGTAGTATAACAAAGGAGGCTTTTTTACCACGCTCTGCTACTGATATTTACAATCCCCACAGCATAGCCTGGACTCAAAGAAGTCCAATTAAAATCGTGACAGTCATGGCTTTACTGGCTGTCGTTTTTTGATTCTCCCAAGCTCCCGATCCTGGAGAATCCTGTCCGAGGGCCGATATGAGGCCGGGTAAGAGCCAGAGGTCCATTTGCAAATACCCGGAGATGAATGTCACGTTTTGCATGTGAATCTGTTGATAAAGTATTATCCCTAATGCTGTTGAGGTCACTCCCGTTTCTGTTTCTGAGCGAGCCGGCCGGTGCAGCTGGGCCGGGGGATGTTCGGGCCGCGTCTCAATGAAAAATCCTCCGCTCCGCCAGCCCATGGGGTTCACAGACTGGGGATTGGAGGACGGTTGCCCTTCGCTTGCGGCGAAGAAAAATCAGTTTTTCAGAGTCATGAGAAGAAGGAGCCCTTCAGATCAGATGGACTTCAGAACAGAAACCGCGTCGCTGATGGTCTTTTCCATGGCTTCGTGGCCATACTTGTCCACCGCAGCCTTGTTCCGGTCTCCATGGGTCAGGCATCCGGCACCGCCGATGCATCCGCCCACGCACGCCATGCCTTCGATGAAGTTGGCATCCAGCATATTCTTGCTCTTTTTGAGCAGTGCTGTGCGGCATTCCTCGATGCCGTCGCAGACGCAGGCCTTCAGATCAAAATCGGTGATCTCCTGTTCCTTGAGGCCTTCCGCCACCGCATCGGACAGTCCGCCGCTGCGGGCAAAAATGCGTCCAAAGTAAGAGGCGTTGTCCAGAACATCCTCCTCCATCGAGTGCAGGTCAAGGTCACGGCTGTCAAACAATGCCTGCAGCTCCTCAAAGGTGATGGCGGCATCTACATAGGGCTTGACATGCTCCAGCTGGACTTCCGCCTTCTTTGCCGTGCAGGGTCCGATGAAGACGATCTTGGCACCCTGGTCGTGCTCCTTGATGTATTTGGCGATGGCACCCATGGGCGAGAAATTGTGAGAGATGTGCTCCTGAAGCTGCGGGAAGGCGGTCCTGACATACCGGACAAAGGCGGGACAGCAGGAACTGGTCAGGAAGCCCTTTTCGACCAGTTCCTGAGATTCCGTCTGTGCCACCATGTCCGCTCCCAGCGCCGCCTCGATGACAGTAAAGAAGCCCAGAGCCTTGATCCCGCTGATCACCTGGCCGAGCTTGGCATACACCATCTGGCTGGCAATGGAGGGGGCCACCAGAGCATAGACCTTGTATTTCCGGTTCTCATCGCTCTTTTTGATCATGTCGATCACATTGAGGATAAAGGACCGGTCAGTGATTGCGCCAAAGGGACACTGGTACACGCAGGCGCCGCACTGGATGCACTTCTCGTCATCGATCTTGGCCGCATTGTCCTCATTGATGGAGATGGCCTTGATCTTGCAGGCGACCTGGCAGGGCCGCTTGCGGTTTACAATGGCGCTGTAGGGACAGACCTTGGCACACATGCCGCACTCCACACACTTCGTCTTGTCGATGTGTGCCTCGTGATGATGGTCAAAGGAGATGGCTCCCTTGCGGCAGGCCTCCTCGCAGCGGTGGGCCAGACACCCGCGGCAGGAATCGGTTACCTGATAGCCCACGGCCGGGCAGTCATCACAGGCGATGTCGATCACCTGGATGATGTTGTTGCTGTTTCCGCCCCCCATCGCCAGCTTGACCCGCTCACCGAGGATGGCTCGTTCCTTGTACACGCAGCAGCGCATGGTAGGCACCTTGCCGGGAACGATAGCTTTGGGAATATCCACCACATGTTCAAGAAGGGTGTCATTCCACGCATGGCGGGCCACTTCCCGCAAAACCTTGTATTTGAGAACCTGAACCTTGGTATCAAACATTTGCATGACTGTTCATCCTTTTCAGTTTCCTGCCCGGGCCTGCGCCCGGACGTTGTATCTTCATTCTCCTCAGAGGGCTCAGAAGTAACTGAGCTTGATGCGTTTGCCCATCTTTTTGAGGGCTTCCGAAAGCTCCTGCACCAGGTTCATTTTGATGTTGAAATTGATCGGAAGATTGGGATTCTGGTGCGCAGGGTTGACTGCCCTGCCGACATAGAAGTTGATGTCCGTCGCTTCCTCAAAAAGCAGCCGGCTGATCAGAGAGGCGCCGTCCTGGCGGCTTGCCCATTCGTCGTAGCGGGTATTCTCGCCCAGATAATCCTTGGCGTATTCCACCACGCGGTTGACTGTGATGACGCCCTCCGTGACGAGGTCGACGCCTTCCAGTTTCGCAATGGGCGGGATGTCCCCGTCAAAGGTCAGGGACGCCTGCAGAGGCCGGTTCAGCCACTTTGCCGCGATGGAGGAGGTGGTGCCGCCGCAGATGATGTGCTTTCCTTCCTTGGAGAAGAAGAGGCTCATCATCCGGTCCACGTCGTTGCGGTCGGAAGGCGGTCCAAAGAGCATGTTCATGGGAACCCGCTTGCGGATGCGCACCACACACGCGGTGGCATCATCCCCCGGAGCCCCTCCGTAGAGCCGGTTCACTTCATCCACCAGGAGGGTGGACAGCGTCTTGGCGGTATAGCCGCACATGCTCTGGACTTCCATGAAGGAGATGATGTCTTCGCGCTTCCAGCCGAAGTTGTAGCTCAGGCCGATTCCCGCATGAGGGCATCCGTCGCTCATGGCGATGAACACATCTCCCTCCTGCAGTCGGATGACAGAGCGTGTAATGGTTTTCCCTCCCACAGTGGTCTGCGTACGGGGGTACTCCCAGTTGGAGCCGTCCCTCAGCAGGATCACATGGGGGTTGTCGTACTGAATGAGCTCTGCGGTGCGGTTGCCGATCAGGTGGATGATGGTGAAGGTGGAATAGGCGACGCCCCGGACCGAGCACACGGGAAGGGTGGCGGCAATGGTCTCCACGCATTCCTCAATGGATAGTCCCGCAGCCAGCATCGTGGAAATGATGGTGCTCGTCAGCGTGGAGAGGATGCTCGCCTTTACCCCGCTTCCCAGACCGTCAGCCAGGACGATAACCGAGGAGGTCTCCCCCTGTTCCACGATCTCCACATGGTCGCCGCACAGCTGCTCCCCCACGTGGTTGATGCTTTTATAGCCGATGTCGCAGCACAAATCATTCATTGCTGATGGACTCCTTCAGTTTGGACAGTGCAATTTTGGTCTCTGCGGCGGTTTCACCCAGCAGGCTGGCTATTTCCTGAACGATACGCATCTGCTTGTCGACCACCTTGTCGGCCACTTCCACGGTCTGCCGGCTGATCTCTTCCTTCTTCTGGCGTGCGGTTTCCTCCGCG
>CACYCQ010000309.1:0-4199 GCA_902772995.1 uncultured Eubacteriales bacterium | reverse complement strand
GTGGGTCAGCTCCGCCAGGGGGTTGGGCTGGTCCATGAACTGGGACAGCTGGGAGGAGCCGAAGAACTCCTTGATGGCGGCGGACACGGGGCGGATATTGATCAGGTCCTGGGGCCGGACCTCGTTCTGGTTCTGCAGGCTCATGCGCTCCCGGACCACCCGCTCCAGGCGGGCCATGCCGATGCGGATCTGGTTCTGCAGCAGCTCGCCCACGCTCCTCAGGCGCCGGTTGCCCAGATGGTCGATGTCATCCGTGCGCCCCACGCCGTAGGGCAGGTTGATCAGGTAGCTGATGGAGGCGATGATGTCGTCCACCAGGATGTGCTTGGGGCTGAGCTCGGCGAGGTTGGCGCGAAGGACGTCGATGAACTCCTCCTCGGTCATCTCCTCCTGCTCCCGGGTCTCCATGATCGCCTGGAGGGTGGGCAGGTGCACCATCTCGTTGATGCCGGAGGCCTCCACCACATGGCTGTCCAGCCACGCGGAGGCGTCCACGAACTTGTTGCCGATCACCCGGACCACCCGGTCCTCCATCTGGATCAGCACGTCATTGACGCCGGCGTTCTGCAGGTTCTCGGCGGTGTGGTCCGTCTTGGAGGAGGGGATCCGCTCTCCCGCGGGGAAGAGCACCTCGCCGGTCACGGGGCTGACGATGTCCTGGGCGGGCACCATGCCCCTCAGGCGGTTGGCGATGGCCAGCTTCTTGTTGTACTTGTAGCGGCCCACGCGCATCATGTCGTAGCGCTTGGGATCAAAGAAGGTGCTCTGCACCAGCTTGCCGGCGGTTTCCGGCGTGCCCACCTCGCCGGGGCGCAGGCGGCGGTAGATGTCCATGAGGCCCGACTCGATGCTCTTGACGTGGCGGGCATCGGCGTTGCTGGCGGTGGCCCGGGTGCCGTCCTCGGAGCCGTCCTTCTTCATGGTGGCCTCGAGCTTCTCGTCCTCGCCCAGCAGCTCGGTGATCTGCTCGTCCGTCCCGAAGCCCAGCGCGCGCAGCAGGCTGGTGACCGGCAGCTTCCTCGCCCGGTCCACACGGACCCAGATCACGTCGTTGGCGTCGATCTCGTACTCCAGCCACGCGCCCCTGCTGGGGATCACCTGGGCGTCAAACAGGTGCTTGCCGGCCTTGTCGATGGACTCCCTGAAATACACGCCCGGGGAGCGCACCAGCTGGCTGACGATCACGCGCTCGCCGCCGTTGACGATGAAGGTGCCGTGCTCGGTCATCAGGGGGAAGTCGCCCATGAAGATGTCATGGTCCTTCACCTCTCCGGTCTCGTTGTTGGTCAGACGGGCCTTGACCTTGAGCGCCGCGGCGTAGGTCATGTCCCTCTCCCGGCATTCGGCGATGGTGTTCTTCGGTTCCTTGTCCAGCTGATAGTCCACAAACTCAAGCTTCAGATTGCCGTTGAAATCGGTAATCGGCGAAACGTCCCTGAGCACCTCCCGAAGGTCCTCCTTCAGAAAGCGCTCATATGAGTTCTTCTGCACCTCAATCAGATCCGGCATGTCCACCACTTCTTCGATTCGGGCGAAACTCTTTCGGATCCTGCTCTTGCCCATGTGTACATCGTGTACCCCGACATACTTCATGATCTCAGCTTCTTCGCGTTCGTCGCGGAAATTCACCATGAATGCCATCACCCCTTACTTTCCTGATCTCGCGGTGTCACCGCGGAATCAAAAAACTTTTCAGTCCCATTGTCAAAACCGCAAAAGAGATGTAAAATACCCTCTGCAAATAAAGATTCAGGGCGCAAAAAACCTATTTTGCATATTGATGCAATATAGTATTCTATCCGATTAATAAAGCCCTGTCAACATTTTTTTCTGATCCTTCCGGCCGCCTGGCGGCCGTTTTTTTGCGTCCTTCCGGCGCCCCCTTCCCTCCGGGATCAGCGTTTTTCCTGTTTTTTCAAGGTTTTTTGGCATCACGGCAGTGCGCGCCGCGACCCCGCGGCGGCCGGCTTTCCCCTCCCGAAACGAAAAAAATCCCGCCGGACATGCACCCCTGTGCATGTCCGGCGGTTTTTTAAAAAACTTTCTATCCGCCCGCGTCGCCGCTCTGGCGGCTGCCGATGCGGGAATGGACCCCCAGCCAGTAGAGGGACTGGCCCCCCGGGTCCTCCCCGCCAATCTCCAGCAGGTAGCAGAAATCCCCCAGGACGGCGACGATGCACCTGCGCTCCCCGGAGGTGAGGCAGTCCGCCTGGAGGTCCGCAATCTGGTACCCTTCCACCATCTGGGCCCGCCAGGCGCCGGCCAGGCGGGTCAGATAGACCCGGGAGGAGGCGCTCAGGGCCAGAACCTCCCGGCCGTCCTGCAGCCGGTAGCGCCGCTCCACCACCTGGACCGGGGCGCCGTCCACCTCGAGCGTCTGCCGGTTCTCGGCTTCCAGCTGCGCCCCCTCCACGGAGAGGGTCCAGGCCCCAAAGTCCCCCGGGGTCTCCTCCTCCTGGCGGTCGTTCCAGACCACGACGGCATACAGGGCCAGGGCGCCGGCCGCGCAGACGGCCAGGAAAAACAGGGTCGCCGCCAGGGCCCCCAGCTTCTTCACGGCGCCTCATCCCCGGAGGCGGCCTCCGCGGCGCTCTCGCGCAGCTCCACCTCCAGGGCGTCCACGAACTGCCGGGCCACCCGCGGGGAGCGCCCGCTGTGGGTCATGGAGAAGGTGCGGGCCCGCTCGTCAAAGTTGTCGGGCGCCTCCAGCCCGCGCATGGCCAGGATGTCCCGGGCGATGGCGAAGTAGGTCTCCATGTCCGGCTCGGTAAAGGTCAGCCGGATGTCAAAGCGGTCCGCCAGGGAGAATTTCTCCTCGAGGGTGTCCCGGGTATTGACGTCGTCCTCCCGCTCCGAGAAGCGCTGGCGCACGATGTTCCTGCGGTTGCTGGTGGCGTACACCACCACGTTCTCCGGCCTGGCCTCCAGTCCGCCCTCCAGCACGGTCTTGAGGGCCGTGTACTCCGGGCAGCTGTCGTTGAAGGCCAGGTCGTCCACGAAGACGATGAAGCGGCAGGGCTGGGACCTGAGCAGGGAGAACAGCTCCTGCAGGTGCGTCAGGTGCTGGGGCTGGACCTCCACGATGCGCAGCCCCTCGGACCAGTACTGCTGCAAGAGCGCCTTGACCGTGGCGGACTTGCCGGTGCCCTTGTCCCCGTACAGAAGGACGTTCCCGGCATGCTGCCCGGCCAGAAGTCTGCGGGTGTTCTCCTCCAGCACGCCCCGCTGGCGCTCGTAGCGCACCAGCTCGGACAGGCGGATGGGGTCCGGGCGCTCCACGCCCCGCAGTCCCTGGGGCGCGTCGGCGCTGACGCCGACATAGGTGGCCGCCGGGTACCGGGCGAACAGGCCGGTGCCCTGGGTGGCGAAAAAGCGGATCACCTCATCGGTCCCGTTGCGGGAGAGCATGCTCAGGTGGGTGCGCGGGTCCGGGGTCTCCTCCCCCAGCATGGGCTCCCACACCGGCAGGCGCACCGCGTGCTGTCCCGGCATTCCCGCCCGCTCGCACAGCAGCAGGAACATGGCCGGCTCAATGCCGGTGAGCTTTCCCAGGGTTTCCAGGTCGTGTCCCATGGCGCTCAGGACGCTGTAGGGGATCTTTTCCCTGCCCGAGCAGAGCCTGGCCACCGGCGTCTCGCGAAAGAGGATCTCATCCAGCGCCTGACGGGCAAAGCCTCCCCGTCCCCGGGAGACGGCCTCCAGCCAGGCGTTGTAGGCGGTGCAGTAGGCCAGGGTCAGCTTCTCCTCGTCGGAGCGGTCGTCCACGCACGCGCAGCACAGGTTCACCAGCGCGGAGATGGCCGGGTTGTCCAGCACGTGCCGCAGGGCCGTCATGCAGCTCAGATCCAGCAGCAGGGTTCTCAGATCGTCAAGATTCAAGGATTCACCTCCATAGTTACATCCGTTCAGGCGCTTCCACGCCGATCAGCCACAGGCCGGTGCGGATCACGTCCCGCACCGCGCGGGTCAGGCGGACGCGGGCGGCGGTGGCGCCGGGCCGGTCCTCCTCCATGATCCGGTGCTCAAAATAATACTTGTTGTAGGCCTGGGCCAGCTGGGTGGTGTGCCGGGTGATCAGGGAGGGTTCGTTCTGGAGCCTGGCCTTGCCCACCACCTCCGGGAACAGGGCCAGGGCCTTCAGGACCTCATTGGCCTCGTCGTCGCAGACGGCCTCATACTCCGGCGCCGCCGCCTCAAAT
>CACYCQ010000308.1:0-4770 GCA_902772995.1 uncultured Eubacteriales bacterium | reverse complement strand
TGTGGTGCAGATCCCCGTGGAGAACCGGGACATCCGGGGCCTCAGGGAGACGCTTTCCGCCATGCAGGATGAACTGGGCAGCGTCAAGGCGGTTCAGTGTATCATGACGATTGACTCCCTGCCGATCAGGGACGTGTGCATGACCCTGGAGGAGATGATTCCCGGCGAGGTGGAACTCTTCGGCGGAGGCGCCTTCGGGGACAACCTGAACGAGGCGTACATCTTTTCCAAGGATGAGGGAATCTGCAAAAGCGGCGTGCTGCTGATGCTGCTCGGAGGGCCGGAGCTGCATGTGACCTCGGACTGCGTCATGGGCTGGAAGCCCCTGGGCACCGCCATGAAGGTGACCCGCACGCAGGGCAAGACCGTGTATGATCTTGACGGCAGGCCGGCCTTCGGCATCTATGAGCACTATCTGCGCATTCCGAAGGATGAGAATATCTTCTACAACGCGCTGGAGTTTCCCTTTATGGTGGAGTACAGGGGACGCGATCTTCTGCGCCATGCCCTGTCCAGCGACGAATACGGCGCGCTGGAAATGAGCACCGATATCCCCGAGGGCAGCACGGTGCACCTGACCTACGGCGATCCGGAGACCATCTTCCGCAACGTGGACGAGTGCGTCGCCCAGATGCGCAAGTTCGGCCCGGAGGTGATCGCCATTTTTGACTGCTTCGGGCGAAAGACCTTCTGGGGCGATGCCCAGGCCAGCAAGGAGACCCAGCCCTTCCACAGGATGGCCCCCACCTATGGCTTCTGCACGGCGGGAGAGTTCCTCCGCACGGAGGGAATCCTGGACCACCACAACCTGACGCTGGTGGTGGCCGGCATGCGCGAGGGGGGCGCCGTGAACACGGAGAGGCATATCCGCTGGAAGGAGGCCTCCAGGTCCGAGGCCACCATGTCCCTGGTCAGCCGCCTGGCGAACTTCATCAACACCGCGACCCAGGAGGTGGTGGAGGCCAACCGGACCCTCTCGGTGATGGCCGTGACGGACCGGCTCACGGGACTGTACAACCGCGGCGAGATCCAGCGCCTGATCAGCGAGCGGGTGACGGAGAACGCCAAGGACAAACCCCTGACGCTGGTGATGATCGACCTGGATGACTTCAAGAAGGTGAATGACGTATACGGCCATCAGGAGGGCGACGAGGTCCTCCGGTCCGTCTCCGCGCTGCTGGCGAAGTCGGTCGGGGCCGAAGGGGCCGCGGCAGGCCGGTGGGGCGGCGAGGAATTCATGCTGCTGCTGCCGGGCTATGACCGGGAGGAGGCCCTCAAGCTGGCTGAGGAGATCCGCCAGAGCGTGGAGAAGCTCCGGTTCGAAAAATGCGGCACGAAGACCGCCAGCTTCGGCGTGGCCCAGATGAACACGGGAGAGAATCCGGACCAGCTGGCCGTCCGCGTGGACGAGGCCCTGTATGAGGCCAAGCACCAGGGAAAGAACCGGGTGGTTTCGGCAAAAGAAGCCGGAAGGTACCGGACGCCAAAACGCAATAAAAGCGCGGCACAGAAAACACTGTGCCGCGCTTTTTTGCGCCCGTGAAGCGGGGAAGGCCGCCGCCTCATGAGCGGGACGTCAGATCTCCTCCGCGGTCAGGATGCGGAGCTGCTCCTCTGTCGGGAGAAGGAAGGAGGACAGGGTCCCCAGCACCCTCGCCACACAGGTGATCTCCCTGTCTTCCGAGGGGAGGATGACCTCATAGTCCGGGTTGTGGGGGAACAGCCCCTCTTTCCGGTATTCCTTGAGGGTGCCCTCGCCGTTCACCAGAAAGATGCCCACCTGCCCGGGAGAGAGTTCGTCGGTGTAGCTGATGAACAGCTGGTCCCCGTCCGCATAGGTGGGTTCCATGCTGTGGCCGGTGACGGTGATGATGGCATCCGCCGCGAGGGTTTCGGGGCACCTGCGGACAAAGCAGGTCTCCTGCTGTCCGTCGGAGGTGAGCTCATTGCCGGAACCGGCGCAGACCTTGTCCACGAAGCGGGGGAGGGGAATGAAGTCCCGCCGGCAGGATTCCACCGCATCCTGGGCGGCGTTGTCCGACATGATGGTCATCAGGGAGAGGGTGGTCCTCCGGTCACGGGGTCCCAGTCTCCGGAAGAGGGTCAGGCACTCGCGCTCATCCGCGGTGAGTTCGGGGACCTCCGTCTGCGGGGCCCCCAGCAGCTGCGCGGCGTCCAGGTCCAGCAGGGCGCACAGTTTGGGGAGAACCTGGGAGCTGGGCAGGGACAGGCCGTTTTCCCAGTTGGTGATGCATCCCTTGCTGATGCCCAGAAGCTGGGCTAGCCGGGGCTGATTGTATCCTTTGGCCAGGCGGGAGGTTCGGATCAGGTCTCCGGCTTTGGAACGGTTGCTCAGGTTCGTCCTGCGCACAATTGCGGTGGTCTCGTCGCCGGGGCGGTGCTTTGTGGATGGCATGGAAAGCTCCTCCTTTTGGCATGCTGGGTGCATTATAGGGGAGGATACGGGTTTTGTAAACAAATAAAAAAGGCTGAAATCCGGAGAAATTCCTGAAAAAAACGAGAATGAAGGGGAAAAATGGGAAAAACGGAAGAACATAGTAAATGGTTTTTAGCTAAAAATCCCCTTTACAGACCATATCATGTGGTTTATAGTATCCTCACTCCAGAAATCCGGAAAGGCGTGATGTGATGGAAAAGGGAAAGGATGCTGCCGTGGAGAGGTTCAATCAGGTCATGGAGAGCGTGGAGAAGCAGCTCAAAAAGGCGGAATGGAAGAAGGAGCGGCTCAGATGCATCTCTGCGGGGAGCGGAGAGCGGGTGCAGAACCGGGACACGGACCGGCAGGAGCGCAGGATTGTCGAGATGATGGAGGAGGAGGACCGGCTGGGAGAGAAGGTGCTCAGGCTGGTGGAGGAGGCGTGCAGGGCAAGCCGCGAGGCGCAGGCCCTGCAGGACCCCGAATGCCAGGCGATCGTGATGCTGCGCGGGCTGGGGAAGTGGAATGCCGGAAGGATCGCGCAGCTGCTGGGGGTGAGCCGGAGCCGGGCCTATGAGATGATCAGCAGGACGGATCTGAAAATGCAGGAAAGCAGAGAGGAGAACGGGGATGGAGAATGCTGAAATGAAAAGCAGGCTGAAGGCGGTGCGGTGGTCCTCCGTGGAGATGGTCGCCATCGGGGAACTGATTGCGCGCCTGGAGCGGATCTACAGAAGGTGCCGCCGTCTCGGGGCCGTGGAGCAGGACGCGCGTCCCCTGGACCATGCGCTGCTGTCCCTGAGGCAGGAGATCGAAGCCCTGCAGATGCAGCGCGAATCCCTGGAGCAGGGGCGCCGGAGGATGAAGGAGCAGATCAGCGCCATTCCGGATCCCGGCGAGAGGTACGTGGTGTACACGCGGTACATCGAGAACCGGGACTGGAACGAGATTTCGGGCGAGCTGCAGGTCAGCAGGACCTATGCCCGGCGGCTGATGGACCGGGGGATCCGGACCATGTGCAGCCAGTGGCGGGAGAATCCCTGAAGGCGGGTCAGCCCCGCCGGGCGGCGCGGTCCCAGAATTCCCGGCTGCTGCCGGGGGTCCTCCAGGGATAGGTGGCATCCCCCGCGGCCCAGGCGGCGGCATCCCCGGCGGAAAGGCCCCTTTCCCGGGCGACGGACTGGATATGGGAAGCCACCATGGGCAGCAGCTGATAGGTGCCGTAGCGCATGATCTCCCAGACGGCCCGGGACAACTCCGGCGCGACGGCGGGCAGGTCCGTCTGCAGGTACCGCTCAAGGCACAGCCGGGGATCATAGGGGGCCCCGTACACCCGGACGCCGGATTCCTGTCCGGAGAGGGTCAGCACCGCAAAGGGGGCGATGCAGCCGGTCCGGTTCTCGCAAAGCCCGACGCTGCCGGTGTTGACGGCGGTCCTGCCGCCGTGGTGCACCGTCCAGGGGGCGTGGTTGTGGCCGCTGAGCAGCAGGGAGATGTCTTCGGGCAGGGTCTCCAGCACGGCGGCCACATCCCTGTCTTCCAGGAGCAGGTGATAGGGGTCCCCGGGCGTGCCGTGGGTCATGAGGACGCTGCCAAGCTGCAGATCGGTGGTCATGGGCGGCAGCGGCCCGGCCTGCTCCGCACTCCATTTCAGGAGGTTCCAGTTGTATCCGGAAAACCGGGGATCCTGCAGATGGCGCATGCGTTCCTCGTGGTTTCCCAGCAGGAAGAGGGTGCCCAGGGAGGACAGGCGGCTCTGGACCTCCCGGGGCCAGGGACCATAGTTCAGATGGTCCCCGAGGGAGATGATCCGGCTGCACTCCCGGGCCTGGGGGGTGGCCAGGATGGCATCAAGGGCGGCCAGATTGCCGTGGATATCGGCAAGAATCAGACATTTCAGCATGGCGGTCAGCTCCGTTTGTTGATGTGGGGACCCAAGCATAGCAGATGCGGGGGAAAAGGAAAAGGGTGGGAAAACGTTTTTGTCTCCGGTCCCTGGGAGACATGGTCCTTCGGCCGTCAGGCCGGAGCTTCCCTGTGCGGATGCGGGAGCCTTTGCGGGGCGGCGGCATCCGGCAGGCGGGCGGGGGGAGGGCCGGACGTACGGAAGCGCCGCCCGCAGCTTCGGGCGGTGAGGAAAATTCCCCCCGGCGCCGGACCCCGGGAACAGGTAAGGCTGTTTCATGAAGATAAGTGAAAACCGAATAGAAACACAAGAATGACCAGCGTTGGGATATATACTCATACCTGACCCTCTTGGGGGAGGGCTATAGACGATTTTCCCGTTCATTTCATAGAAGAGGATTCCCATTGTATGTCCACAGCAGGGACAT
>CACYCQ010000307.1:0-6688 GCA_902772995.1 uncultured Eubacteriales bacterium | reverse complement strand
TCTTCAGTCTTGGCTTCTTCAGTCTTGGCTTCTTCAGTCTTGGCTTCTTCCTGGACCTCAAAGCCGTTGACCTGTGCTGCCACATTCAGAGCCCTTTGAAGGGCATCGACAGTCAGGGTCACTCCGGTTTTGGCGTCCACATGAGCTTCATCGATTTTCTGGCCTACCAGTGTCGAGAGGGCATCCTCAGTCAACAGGTCCGCGCCCAGTCCGGGGGTTTCAGAATGGGACGGTACACTGATGGAGGCAATCTTTCCATCCTGGACATCGATGTAAACGGTGAACTTGTTGAGTCCCTTGACGGTGATGGGATCGCCTGCCGGCAAAGCGGAAGCGCCTTCTCCGCTCTTGGCGGCCATTTTGAGTGCTTCATTGATGGCATTGCTGGTGAGGGTGGCGCCTGCACGCACATCGATCTGGGCGGACTTGATGTCCTGTCCGACAAGTGCGTCAAAGATGTTCTTGTCCGCAATCAGAGCGGCGCCGATGCCTTCCGTCTCCGTATGTTCAACCACCTCGACGCTGACGATCTTGCCGTCGGCATCCGTCTTTACATCCACTTTCATGGGCGCAAAGCCAGTCACGTCATATACGGTGGAAGAACCTTCCGCCCCGCCCGTGAATGCCGCTTTTGCCTGGCTCAGTGCGTCATTGATGGCATTGCTGGTGAGGGTGGCGCCTGCACGCACATCGATTGCGGCATCGCTGATGTTCTTTCCGACCAGCGCATCAAAGACGGACTGGTCATCGATCAGAGCCTTTCCGATGCCATCGGTTTCATTGTGTTCGGTGACCTTCACAGAGGAGATGACGCCATTCTGATCCAGGGCAACCTCCACCTTGAGGTCGCCAAATCCTGTTACACTGTACTCTGCGGTGGAAATGACCGGTTCTTCGCTGACACCGTTGGCCGCATTGTAGGCTGCCAGGATATCTTCCTTGTTTCCTGGAGCAGGCTTGATGCCCAGCACATTCTCCGTATAGGCGAAGACCTGTTCGGTCGCATTGAGGAATGCACCGGAGGAGATGGAAGCGCCGGAGATCAAGTCCACATCGCTGCGGAGGGTGTCGTCATCCGCAGGAATGCCGATGAACTGGTCCAGGAAAGCGTCCTCACCGACCTTGGATCCCAGACCTGCGGTCTCCTGCAGGGCACCCACATGTACCTGTGTCACATAGCCGCCATTGCTGACGCCGATGGTAATGGGAATTTCTCCGCCGTAACCGTTGGGCGAAGTGACGAGCGCATAACCCATAATGCTGCCGTCATGGTTTTTGGAGATATAGATGGCATCCAGTTCGCTTCCTTCGGGGAGTTCACCCTCGAAGGTACTTTCTTCATATTCTCCGTCAGGCATGACCTTCTTGAGTGCGGCCATCTGGGTTTCCAGAGCGCGCTGGGCAATGGGTCCTTTCGTCACTTCATTGGTAATGGCCAGCGCTACAGCGGCCACAAGGCAGAACATGAAGAGACGAATACCGAGTTTGATGATGGGATTGTTCATGCTTTTCCGACCTCCCCGAAGTTCTTGATGCCAGTCACACGCTCAATCAGCGGAGATACGACATTCATGAGCAGGATCGCGAAGGAGCACCATTCGGCCTTGACGCTCTTACAGTACCTGAACACAAACAGGAGCAGGCCGCAGCCAAGTCCGAACAGGATCTTGCCAAGGTCCGTGGTAGGAGATGTGCTGTAATCCGTCGCCATGAAGAAGGCTCCCAGGATCAGTCCGCCGGTCAGAATCTGATACATCGTCTCCTGGATGCTGAATCCGGTGGCAATCAGGTAGCACACGGCGAAGGAGCCAATAAAGGCTGCAGGGATGTGCCATGAAATGACCTGGCGGACGAACAGGTAGGCCGCTCCGATGAGCAGTGCCAGCTTGCAGGTCTCGCCGATGGTTCCGGGGATGCTGCCCAGAAACACCTGTGCCAGGGAATAGTTCCCCGCCACGCCCGCGGGAATGGGGGTGGCGCTCGCTACGGTATCCACTCCGGCCAGGTTGAAGAAGGCGGGATTGGCAAAAGTGGTCATCTGCTGCGCCCAGGACAGGGACAGGATGGCGCGTCCGGCCAGAGCCGGGTTGACGAAGTTCTGTCCGATACCGCCGAAGATCATTTTGCACAGCAGGATGGCCACGATGCTGCCCACCACCGGCATCCAGAAAGGTGCTGTGGACGGCAGATTCAGGGCCAGCAGGAGTCCCGTGACCACCGCACTGAAGTCTCCCGTCGTATCGGGAATATGGCTGACCTTGCAGTAGAACTTCTCACTGAGCACTGCAGCGAGAATCGACAGTGCAATGATCACTGCGGAGCGGTATCCAAAGAACAGCACGCCGGCGATGGAAGCCGGTGCCAGGGCGATACATACATCCTGCATGATGCTTTTGGTGCTGACATCATCACGCAGGTGTGGAGATGATGAAATAATATAAGAAGACATTCTATACTCCCTCCGTAACGACTTACTTCTTGGACCGGGCAACCAGCTTGGCCATCCGGATGCTCTGAGTCAGTTCCCGTTTTGCAGGGCACACATAGGTGCAGCTTCCGCATTCCATGCAGTTGAGCGCGCCTGCAGCAATCGCACCGTCATAATCCGCACGGCGGACATAGGCGTCGATGGTGGTGGGCATCAGCCGCATTGGGCAGGCTCTCAGGCAGCGTCCGCAGCGGATGCAGGCGGTCTCTTTCGGAGAAAGTCCTTCATCGGCCAGCGCGACAACGCCGCCGAAATTCTTGGTGACATACAGATTTGCTTTCGGTACCGCGGTTCCCATCATGGCGCCGCCGATAATCAGTTTCCGGGTTTCCTTGTTCACGCCGCCTGCCAAATCGAGCAGGTCCATGAGGGGCATGCCGATGCGAACGCGGAAATTGCCGGGATTGCCGACCCGTCCGTTGACCGTCACCACGCGGTCAATCAAGGGACGGCCGCTTCTCACCGCTTGGGAGAGTGCCAGGCAGGTTCCCACGTTCATGGTCACGCATTTGGCTGCAGAAGGCAGTGCGCCGTTGGGAACGCGACGTCCTGTCAGGGCATAGATCAGCATCTTTTCAAAGCCCTGGGGATATTTAGCGGGCAGCGCCACCACCTCGAAATCGGAACCGGCCTGGGCTTTGAGCGCCTCCACCGCGTCCATCTTGTTGTCCTCAATGCCGACATAGGCGCTGGTACAGCCGGAGGCCTTCATGGCCAGCCGGATGCCGTCGGCGACCTCCGCTGCACATTCCACCATGATCCTGTGGTCACTGGTGAGGTAAGGCTCGCACTCGCTGCCATTCACCACAAGGGTATCCGGCTTTGGGTCAAGGGAGGTAGTATTCAGCTTGACATGTGTGGGGAAGGCAGCTCCGCCTATACCAACCACTCCACAGTTCTTGGCTGCCTCTACAATGCCCTCAGGCGTTTCCGGATAGGGTTTGCAGTTTTCGTCCCACGTATCCAGAAAATCGTTTTCGATCACAACGGCGGGGCAGGTCTTTCCACTTGCAAGGGGTGCCGTCGTGAGGGCAATCACCTTACCGGATACTGACGCATGTACCGGTGCGGAAATGAAGCCCTGTGCTTCCCCGATGAGTTGTCCAAGACTCACGTTCTGTCCGACCTTCACACAGCACTTGGCCGGTGCGCCCACATGCATGGACATGGGAATGGTGACCCTTGCAGGTGATGTGACATTGACAATCGTCTGAGACTGGGACGCACTCTTTCCGTTTCCGACCTCCCGGGGATGTATACCACCCTTGAATGTCTGGGTTACTGCCACAGACTGATTCCTCCCTTCGTTCTCAAGAGGCAGCCAGAGCGGCTGTCTCGGGGTAAAATACTGCATAAAGTATATCAGAGAAAAGCATGGTTGAAAACAATAAAATCTTGTTCTTATCGTGCTGAGTACAGGCCAGAAAGCATGTCCGGTTTAACTCCGTTTTCGATGCTAACGGACAGGCTGCTCGATATGCCCCGAGGCAACAACATGGATGTCACTCGAATGAGGAAACATTTCAACCAGACTGCTGTGATCGGAAACATACAAATACCGTTAAAACAACCAGTACAGTTGATTGTCATCAATCCCGACAGATGTTACAGCTTCTCTGTTCATGCCGTACACTGCCCTCAGCTGCACTTGCAACAAAACAGGATTTCAAGAGTACATACATCATCTTTTTTTGAAAACTGCCACATCCAGTTCGTGCTCCTCTACCCTTTTGCAAATACGGTTTTTCCATGTTCACATACATAAAAAACCCGCAGCCCATAAAAGAGAGCCACGGGTATATCGTCAGTTCGTTTATTCTTCAGACTCGACCGTAAGCCCTGACTTCTGAATGATGTCGGTTTTTCCTTCAGATCCCGTCGTGAGCAGCATCGGACAGATGAGACTGATTCTCACGAAGGAGTCATTCCGGAACAGCGTTTTGATTTGGACTGTGCGCCTGAGCAAAGTTCCGAACCCGGAAGACTATTTCAGAGTAACGATGGTCACGCCGGTTTCCCCTTCACCATAGCGTCCTTTCCGGAAGTCGCGGACTGCCGGGTGACGACGCAGCAGTTCCGCAATCCCCTGCCGCAGCACGCCGGTGCCGTTTCCGTGAATGATACAGACTTCTCCCAGAGAGGAAATCATGGCATCGTCGAGGAATTTCTGCACCTCCGGGATGGCCTCATCCAGGGCGAGGCCCCGCAGGTCAATTTCCTGGCGGACCTGGCGGGTGGTCACATCAATCCGGGTGGGTGCAGCGCCTGTGCGTCGCTCCTTCTTCTCCTTTTCTTTGCGGGCATTCTTTTCCCCCGCCGTCAGGCTCCTCAGGTCAGACAGTCTGGCGCGCATTTTCATCATGCCTGCCTTCAGCTGGACCATGCCCTTGGCATCCGGCTCGGAGATCACCGTGGCATCCGTATCCATGCTGACCACATGCACCACGTCTCCCGGACTGACACTCACAAGAGGCTCCCCGGGGGCACGTTCCTCCTCTGTAAAGCGCGCCTTGTCCGCCGCCTCATCCAACCCTTTTTTTACCTTCTGAATCTCATGCTCGGCCAGCTGGCCGTTTTTTTTCATTCTGCGCAGTTCATCCACGAGGGTGTCGGCATCGTGCCGGGCGCCTTCCACGATTCGGGTAGCTTCGGTCCGGGCTTTTTTGATGATGTTCTCGCGCTGGGTTTCCAGCTTCTTGCGTTCGCTGTCCGCCTGGTTGCGCAGGCGCATCATTTCTTCCCGGGCCTCTTCGGCCAGCTGACGCTCTTTTTCAGCCAGCTGGCGGTGGTACTCCGCATTGGCCAGCACATCCTCAAAGCGAACCTGGTCGCCAGAAAGCATCTCCCTTGCCTTGGCGATGATGCTCTCAGGAAGGCCCAGTTTTTCGGAAATCTCAAAAGCGTTGCTTTTGCCGGGAACCCCGATGAGCAGATGGTAGGTGGGCCTCAGAGTGGTGACATCAAACTCCACGGAGGCGTTTTCCACCTGCTGCGTGGTCATGGCAAAAGCCTTGAGTTCGCTGTAATGGGTGGTGGCCATCAGGCTAACGCCCTTTTCAAGGAGGGTCTTGATGATGGCCTGGGCAAGTGCCGCGCCTTCCGTGGGATCCGTGCCTGCGCCCAGTTCATCAAAAAGCACCAGGGATTTGGGGGTCACCGACTGCAGAATGCCTACGATGTTCTTCATGTGCCCGGAAAAGGTGGACAGGGACTGCTCGATGGACTGCTCATCCCCGATGTCCGCAAATATTTCGTCGTAAACCGGAAGCTCCGTTCCGTAGTCCGCCGGCACAAACAGGCCTGCCTGAGCCATGGCGCAGAACAGTCCTGTTGTCTTGAGGGTCACAGTCTTGCCGCCGGTGTTTGGGCCGGTGATCACCAGTGCCCGGAAGCCGTCGCCCAGCCGGATGTCAAGAGGAACCACCTGAGCGGGATCGATGAGAGGATGCCGGCCCTTCACGATCCGGATGCGTCCTTCGTCATTGATTTTAGGGGCCACCGCATGCATCTGTCTGGCCAGGGCGGCCCGGGCAAACACGAAGTCCTGATGGGACAGGATGTCCAGGTTGGTCTCAATCTCTTCCGAATGCGGGGCAATCTCCGCGGACAGCTTGAGCAGGATTCGTTCGATCTCTGCTTTTTCTGCGGCAATGAGCGCCTTGAGCTCATTGCCGATCTCTACCACGGAGGTGGGCTCGATATACACGGTGGCGCCGCTTGCCGACTGGTCATGCACGATACCCGGAACCATGGAACGGTATTCCTGGCGGACCGGCAGAACGTACCGGTCAGATCTGACGGTCACAATGGGATCCTGCAGGTACTTCTGAAAAGAGGCGCTGTGGATCATGCTGTTGAGCTTGTCACGCACCCGGTCATTGCAGCTGCGTTTCTTTCTGCGGATGTCATAGAGTTCGGAGCTGGCCCTGTCGGCGATCTCCTCCTCGCTCAAAATGGCTTCCTCGATCTCAGCGAGCAGGTCTTTCTGAGTCAGAAGCCCCTCCGCCTCCGTTTCCAGGATGCCAGGAGAAGCCTCGTTGTCCTCATCCTGGCGGCGAAGGGCATCCTTGAGGGCTTTGGAGGCCCGCAAAACGCCTGCCACATCCAGCAGCACCTTGGGGCTCAGGGTGGCTCCGATGCGGCTGAGCTTCAGTGAATCGCGTACATCCTTGAAAAACAGTAACGGACTTCCTCCCCTGC
>CACYCQ010000306.1:0-3933 GCA_902772995.1 uncultured Eubacteriales bacterium | reverse complement strand
CGATGACGGGAACCTCAAAGATCCCCACCCGGTCCACATACTGAATGGGGGTGGTCCGGTGCTCCCTTTCCATCCCCTCCATTTCCATCCGGCTTTCCGACAGGTGGATCGTCTGTCCGATCCCCCGTTCCCTGCAGGACCGGGTCAGCTTCATCAGATAGTCCGGCATGCAGCTGTAGGGGGCATGGGGCCCGTGGAGAAAGCGGAGCCGGCTTTCCTCCCGGAACATCTCCATTTCACGCACGGCCTGCCCGAATTTCATGAGCGACTCCTCGGAATCGGAAACCCCGGCAAGGCCCCTTGAAATCACAGCCCGGGTTCCCGAATCCCTGGCCGCTCCGGCGGCAGCGGAACCGGGTCCCTCCGGTTCCCTGGCCGACTTGATGGTCATATCCACAAAACAGGTCGTCCCGCTGCGCAGCAGCACCTTCAGTTTGGGAGTTCGGGGGATCCTGCCCCCCGCATTTCTTCTCCCTCCATCTCCAGGAATACTCAGTCGTTGACCGTCCCCCTGCCTGCCGGGCGTCAGCCCCTTCATCCGGAGTCATTGCGGTATCCTCACCTGTCCCGGCGACCACGTGTCAATGACAAAAAACGTACAGCGAAGTCTTGACTCTTGACATCCATGGTATATAGAATGAGGAAAGCTTGAGACGGTGTCACATAATGAAGCGGAAGCGTCATCTATGGGAGCCCGCTCAAGCCTTCATCGTGGACAGCGACGGCCGGAAGGTTTTCTATGCCGGCAAGGGCAGACAGTCCCTGATTCCCCCGATGACGGGGATAACAAGCCGAATGGCCGCCTCAACAGGCTGAGGAAAGCATTTTCGGCGAATCCCGTCCCCTGCCGCATCCTGAAAACCTCCATTTTCTCCGTCAAACCAATTGCTGTTCTCTATTTTGTATCATCAAAGAAAGGAACTGATTACATGAAAAAACTGTTTGGCATCCTCCTGGCTCTGACCATGGTGCTGTCCCTGGGGGTTCCGGCCCTCGCGGCGGAGGGCGAGCGTCCCGGCGCCGCCTGGATCGACTCCGGCATCTATGGCGTCTATGAGGGCAAGGGCGAAATCCGCCTGCAGGACGACTTCGCTGCCAGCGTGAACCGCGCTTGGGCGGAAAATGCAAAAATCAACGACGGCGAGGCCAACGTCTCCGCAAGAACGGAACAGACAGACGTCCTCAACAGTGAGAAGATCGCACTCATCAAAGGCGAGAAGAAGGATGACGCAAAGCTGACCAGCCTGCAGAATCTCTACGCTCTCCTGCTGGACTGGGATGCGCGCAATGCGGCTGGCGTCTCCGAGCTCAAGCCCTTCGTCGAGGATCTGATGGGCCTGTCCTCCATCGAGGAGATGACCGCCTTCCTCTCTGATTCCAACCGCAACCTGTTCGGCACACCGATGTCCGTGGATATGGTCCTGGGCAATCCCGGGGACGCTTTCACCAATGTCCTGTACGTCATGTCCCCCGCCATGTTCGGCTCGGACTCTGCCGATTATGCAGCAGGCGCCGAAGAAACCCCCGCCATCGCGGTCAACAGACAGATCTGCGAATACATGCTGGGCAAGCTGGGCTGCAGCGAGACCGAGGCAAAGGCGCTTTTTGACAAGACCATGGACTTTGAGCGCGGATTCATGCCCGGCATGGAGGCCATGGAAAAGGTCATGATGGACAAGGGACCCCAGTATCTCTTCACCCAGCTCTTTACCCTCGATGAGCTCCGGGACATGTACAAGAATTATCCGCTTTGTGACATCTACAAGGCGCTGGGCTTTGATCTGGACGGCCGCCTGGTCGGGATCATGATGCCCAGTGTCATTGAATGCCTCGACGCGCAGTACACCGATGAAAACCTTGACATGATCAAGGCATGGGTGCTGACGCATACGCTCAAGGAGTATATCACCTACTGCGACAGAGAGACCTTTGAAAGAACGACCCTGCTCCAGGCTCCGATCACCGGCGTTGACACCCTGGCCCCGGACGAGATCTACGCCATGAAAACCATCACCGGTCTTGTCCCCTCCCTGGTTGACGAGGTCTATGTGGAGTACTGCTTCGACAAGAGCATCAAGCCCCAGATCTATGATCTCACCGTCATGATGATTGACGCCTATCGTGAGATGCTGCGGGAAGAAGACTGGCTCTCCGATGCGACCAAGGATGCCGCCATCTACAAGCTGGACAATATCAAGCTCAACATTTGCTACCCTGACAATCTGCCGGACGTCGGCACCCTGACAATCAAATCCGCCGAAGAGGGCGGCACCCTGTTTGAAGCGATCAAGACGGCGCGGATTTTCGCGCGGGGCATCGTGGCGGAGATCGTCCAGCGGCGCAACGACGGCACCTACTGGAAATTTGACAATTATTACAGCACCCTCGCCGCCTGCTACGTCCCGACCGAGAACTCCATCAACGTCTTCGCCGGCATCTGCGGCGGCGACTACTACCAGCCGGACTGGCCGCTGGAGAAAAAGCTGGGCGGCGTGTGCATGGTCATCGGCCATGAGATCTCCCACGCCTTTGACGATAAGGGTGCCACCTTCGATAAGGACGGCAATTACAAGGACTGGTGGGCCAAGGAGGATGCAGAAGTCTTCCACGAGCGCGTCAACAAGCTGAAAGCCTGGTACAGTGCCTTTGTTCCCGCACCCGAGCTCTCGGATGAACCCTATGGTGAGGATGGCGCGGACAGGATCAGCGGCGAGGCCATCTCTGATCTTGGTTCGCTCAAGTGCCTGCTTTCCATCGCGGCCAAGCAGGAGAACTTCGATTATGAGATGTTCTTCACCCAGCTTGCCATCATTCAGAAGAACGCACGTTACTCCGCCGCGGAGCTGCCCACCCTCGCCAACGAAACACACCCGGTAGAGTACTCCCGCTGCAATGTCCCGCTGTCGAATTATGAGGAGTTCCACAAGACCTTCGGCGTGAAGGAGGGCGACGGCATGTACACCGCCCCCGCCGACAGGATCAAAGTCTGGTAATCGGGTCTTTTCCTGCAGATATCCTCTGCTCTGCGGCAAAGCCATCAACAGCAAAGGAAAATGGCTGCACCAAAGAAAATACGGAAAGGATTCCCTTCCCCGACAGAACGCCCCTTTCCTGAAGAAGAAAAGGGAGAGTAGAACAGTGCCGGGCATCCTCCTGTTTTGAGGAGGATGCCCGGCATTCTTTTCTGTTCTGCAGCGCCATGATTCCATGCCGCGCGGTTCTCCCGGCTGCACGCCGGATTTGTCTTCCGGGGCCGGGGGATTCTTCCTGCGGAGTTTATACCCGGCGTGCGGAAGTCATCCCCAGTCTCTCGGTGATTCTCCGGATTTCCCTGTAGACCCCGGCTTCGTCGATGGTGGTCAGGCGGCGGTTTTCCATCAGCACCCTGCCATCCACCATCACCGTATCCACCTCAGCTCCGCTGGAGGAGTACACCAGTCCGGCGATCACATTGTTTGCCGGTATGAACTGCGGTTCATCCAGCCGGACCAGGATCAGGTCCGCCAGTGCACCTTCACGGATTTCCCCAAGCTCTCCCTCGAGGCCGATGGCCCGGGCACCGTTGACGGTGGCCATGCGCAGTACCTCCCCCGCGTCCACGCACCCGGGGTCTGTATTTGCGCCCTTGTACACCAGCGCAGCAGCGCTCATCTCGGAGAACATGTTCAGGGTATTGTTGCTGCCGCAGCCATCCGTTCCCAGGCAGACATTGATCCCGGCTCTGAGGAATTTGTCCACGGGGGCAAACCCGTTCCCCAGTTTCATGTTGCTCCTCGGATTGATGGCCACGCTGACCTTCTTTTCAGCCATCAGGCGGATGTCCTCATCCGTGGCGTACACCGCGTGGGCCGCGATGACGGGAACCTCAAAGATCCCCACCCGGTCCACATACTGAATGGGGGTGGTCCGGTGCTCCCTTTCCATCCCCTCCAT
>CACYCQ010000305.1:0-3520 GCA_902772995.1 uncultured Eubacteriales bacterium | reverse complement strand
CTTCCTGACAGCACCGGCAGAGATGTCTTGTGCCTGAAAATCTTAGGGGGCACGACCAGTTTCCCATTCTCCTGGCAGAATCATTTATTTGTAAATAATTGCCGGATTCAGGTTCATTTATCGTGCGTAATAACAGGGGGAATTGCAAATGCCTGAAATTCCAAGGGTTTCCTTGGCCAGGGTGATTCCGGTTCATGAATCCCAAAGAAAGCGATACAATACCTCCGGGAAAGGGAACTGCTGGGGCACCCATTGTCCAAAACCTGCCTACTCCGAGCATCGAAGACTCAAAAACAGGGACGAGAGTGGGAACCGGTGAAGCTGCGTCGGCTGAGTATGCCTGAGAATTGGGGAGCCCTTTCCCGGGGGGACAGCACCCGGACATCAAGCAGCAGGAGGGAGAACCTTCAGAAATCTCTGATCCTCTGCCCCCCCTGTTTCTGTCATGGAACAGGCTGCGAATTCTCCGACATTTTCACGTCCCCGTTTTCTGTTCTCCCGCCGGAAATTGCCATTTGCCGTCTTGCCGCGCATGCATGCTGCAGATACACATGATCAGGAAAGCGCCTCCCAATTCCCCATACCTATGGGAATCGGGAGGCGCTTTCGTTAGCTGCAAATGAAGGGGATCACCGGATGAACCGGAAGACATTCAAGCCGACATCGTCGTTGAATTCGCGTCCAACTTCTCCGGGAAGTATCCGGACCACCACCTCGCAGGTGGCGGCCACGCGCAGCAGATTGACATGGCCGCCGTGTGCCGCCAGGTTTCGGTCACACAGGGTGGCGTGGAGATGAAGGTAGCAGGCGCCGTCCTTCTGCGTGACGGTCCCGCAGAGGTTGCTGATCTCCATGGGCTCGGAGAATTCCTTTTTGAAGAACGTCCGGGTCGGAACATCATAGACGCAGACCACAGCGTGGTCGATGGCCCCCAGCCCCTCCACGGTGGCCAGACGGATGTTCTCTTTGCTGCACAGTGTGCTCAGGGAGGCAAGGACTTCCTCGCCGCGGTCGATTCTCACAATATAGGTGTCTGCGAATTTCTGATATTCCATGATGAACCTCCTCTGTTTTGCGGATTCAGGGTCACGGGGGGACGGAGTTCGTCTTCCGGGGGAGCTTTGGGGGCCCCCGCGGCCTTTCAGTAGCCCCTTTTGAGGTCCACCTCCCTCAGGAGAGGCCGACCGAGGCGGAAATTGTCAAAGTCCTCAAGGAACAGGGAAATGATGCGCTCACGGGTATAGGGAAGTGTCATGTTTCCTGCCACGTGGGGCATGGTGAGAAGGCCAGGACAGCTCCAGAGCGGAGAATCCGCGGGAAGGGGCTCCGTTTCAAAGACGTCCAGGGCAGCCAGAAGGTGTCCCTTCAGCAGGAGCGGAAGGAGCGCGCTTTCATCGATCAGGCTTCCCCTTCCCACGTTGACCACAAGGGCCTTTTCCGGAAGGAGACAGAGGCGGTCGTGGTCAAGGATATGGAAGGTTTCGGAGGTTCCGGGAAGGGAGGCAATCAGAATATCGGTCTCGGGAAGCAGTTTATCCAGGGAGGAGAGGGGCAGGACCTCATCAAAGAGTCCTCCGGGATTGCGGCCGCTGCGGTTGAACCCGGTCAGGCGCGCAGGAAGGAAGCCGCGCAGCCGTCTGGCAATCTCCTGTCCGATGTCCCCGGTTCCCAGCAGGGCGATCCGGCTGCCCAGGATGGAGCGCACGGGAAGGTTGCGCACCCATTCCCGGCGGGATACGAGGGCGTTGTAGTCCTGCTGGCGGCGCAGCATCTCCAGGGTGATCATCACCACATGCTCAGAAATGGTGACCCCGTAGGCGCCTGAGGAATTGGTGAGACGGGCCTGCGGGGAGGCGAAGGTGCCGGGGGCAAGAAATTGATCGATCCCTGCGGAGGGAGTGCACAGCCAGTCAAGCCGGGGGGCGTTGCGGGCAAGGAGGGCGGATGCGCCGAAGATGATTTCGGCATCTTCAAGCGAGCTCAGGGCATCGGTATCCCGGGAAAAGCACTGAACATCAAATCCATGCGGGGAGACGGCTTTCCGGACCCGGTCAAAGTCCTCTGTCCGGAAGGCCTCATTGACGACAATCAGTTTGCGCATTAGCGTTCACTCCAATCCTTGTTGTTGGCAGGTGTCACACGGAGGGAATCCGTGAATGCGGACAATTCGGAGGCCTCCGGGTGCCCGGAAGCCGGAAACTCATGATTCAGGGATGACGCGTGCAAGAGGCGATGAAGGGTCCCCGGGGAGATGAACCATTCCGGACCATCAGCGGACACTCCCCGATGGTGGGAATAGTATAGAGAAGCATGGGACAATTTGCAAACGGGAAAAGACAGCCATGGCGGACGCGGCAGGACGGGATAAGGCTTCAGCGCAGCAGCTGTTCTGGGCGGTGCGCATCGGCATGAAACTGACGGGGGACCATCAAAGGATGGCGGGAGCCCCGCGGCCCGGAGAAGAATCAGGAGGAAACCGACGGGCAAAAAGGGAAAGTCCAGGGCGGGAAACCCGTGTTAAGCAGCGATGGGCCGAAGGCGACCAGCTGCGGGGAAGAGGAGGGAGAGAGGGGACGGGAAGACTTCTGATCCCCCTGCTTTTTTTGTGTATTGAAACTGGTTGAGAGATTGGGATTGTGGTATGATCTGTCAATAAGGAGAAGGACGGCAGCCCCTTGGTCGGTCCTGCCTGAGAGGGGGACCTGCCCCTTGCCGCGGCATCCGTCACAGTTCATCCGCGATACCGCGGAAACGTGAAGCAGAAGGCTCCCGGAATCCTCTCCGACCGAAAAACGCGGAGTGCGGCTGCCTGCGAATCTGCAAAGCAGGTTCATGCCGGCCTGAACAGAGCGTTTTCGTGCGTGCCAACAAGAAGGAGAGTTGTATGCGATATCCATGTCTGGTTCTGGATCATGACGATACGGTTGTCAACAGCACAGCGACAGTGCACTATCCCTGCTTCGTGGAGTATACCGCCCGCTATTTCCCGGAGTATCACTGCACGCTGGATGAATATTTTCTCAAGAACTTCGATCCGGGAGTGGTGCCCTTTTTCCGGGACGAGGTGGGGATGAGCGATGAACAGATGAAACATGAGCAGGACTACTGGCTTTCATATGTGCAGGACCATGTTCCCCAGGCGTATGACGGGATCCGGGAGATTCTGGAACGGTACCGCGCGGAGGGCGGGATCATCTGCGTCGTCTCCCACTCTCATGCGGACAACATCCTCCGGGATTATCGGGAAAACCGGCTGCCGGAACCGGAACTGATCTACGGATGGGAACGTCCCCCGCATGAACGCAAGCCCCATCCCTTTCCCCTCAGGGATATCATGCGCCGGCTGGATCTTGCGCCCTCTCAGATCCTGATGCTGGATGATCTGAAGCCGGGATACGACATGGCGCGGGCATGCGGTGTGGATTTTGCCGGTGCGGGATGGTCAAATGACATCAAGCAGATCGAACGGTTTATGAGGAAAAACTGTCACAGGTATCTGAAAACGGTGAAGGAACTGGAG
>CACYCQ010000304.1:0-3176 GCA_902772995.1 uncultured Eubacteriales bacterium | reverse complement strand
TGGGAGGAAATCTCGCCCCGGTTTATGGTGGTGGACTCCATTCAGACCATGTACCGGCCGGATATGGCCAGCGCTCCCGGAAGCATATCACAGGTCCGGGAGTGTGCATCCGTGCTCATGCGCATGGCCAAAACCACAGGATGCGCTGTATTTCTGGTGGGCCATGTCACCAAAGAGGGAGCCATTGCCGGCCCCCGGGTGCTGGAGCACATGGTGGACGCTGTGCTGTATTTTGAAGGCGACCGGCAGCATCAGTACCGAATTCTGCGTGCGGTAAAAAACCGGTTTGGTTCTGTGAATGAACTGGGCATTTTTGAAATGCAGGAAAAAGGCATGGTGGAGGTGGACAATCCTTCCGAACTGTTGCTTTCAGAACGGGCGAGAAATGTCCCGGGTTCCTGTGTGCATTGCGCAATGGAAGGCTCACGTCCGATGCTCGTGGATGTTCAGTCTCTGGCCCTTCAGGCCGGTTACGGTACTCCCAGAAGGACCACCAACGGATTTGACAGCGGACGTCTTGCACTGCTTCTGGCAGTGCTTGAAAAACGGGCAGGCCTTTCGCTGTCAGGACAGGATGTCTATGTGAATATTGCCGGAGGTCTCAGCCTGAGCGAGCCGGCTGCGGATCTTCCGCTGATGATGGCGGTCGCTTCCAGCCTGCGCGAGCAGTGTGTACCCCAGGATATGGCGGTCATCGGGGAAGTGGGTCTGGCCGGAGAGGTGCGCGCCGTGTCCCAGGTGGAGCGCCGCCTGGCGGAATGCCGGCGTCTGGGATTCACCACCTGCGTGATTCCCCGTCTGTCCGCCAGAAGGCTGCAAAACATGGAGGGAATCCGAATTGTCGGGGTAGATACCGTGGCAGAGGCAATGGCGGTCATTTTCGGCTGAGGAGGCGTATACATGTTCTTTGGGATGACCTGGTATCAGGTCTTTTGGTACTTTCTGGTCTACTCTGTGGGAGGATGGATGCTGGAGGTGATCTTCCACGGAGTCACCATGGGCAAGGTGGTCAACCGGGGATTTCTCAATGGTCCCGTATGCCCGGTTTATGGCTTTGGCGTGATCAGTGTTCTGGCCATGGCGACACTGCTTGGTGCGGGGAATACAGAAGCTGTGGAGCAGGTAGCCACATGGAAGCTGTTTTTGGGTGGCATGCTGCTGGCTACCGCAGTGGAACTGATCGCGGGATTTCTTCTTGACAAACTCTTTCATGCCAGATGGTGGGATTACAGCGATCTGCCCATGAACTTTCATGGGTATATCTGTGCAGAATTCAGCCTTGCCTGGGGAGTGGCCATTGCTTTTGTTGTCAGTGTGCTGCAGCCCCATGTCAGAAAACTGACCGTGGACCTGTTTCCAGAAAAGCTGGGATGGCTGCTTCTTGGAGCCTGCTATCTGGTTTATCTTCTGGACCTGATTTTAACTGTGCTGACTCTCGCCAGGATCAATCGGGAACTGGCAGAGATTGACAACCTGAGCCACGGTCTGCGTGCGGTCAGCGATGGCATGACCAGAATCATAGGCACCAGTGCTGTTCAGGTGGGCGAAAAGATGGAAGAAGGCAAAACCTTTGCTGAGCAAAAGGCGGCCAGCGTAGTGGAGAGTGCACGAACCATGTCCCAGGAAGTGTCCGAAAGCATGGAACAAGCCAGGGACTCTTTGACTAGCGGCGCAACGCGGGTGAAGGAATCCCTGACCTCCGGAATCAGCAGTGCGGGCAATGCGCTGGGTGAAGCGGTTCGTCAGACAACGGAAAGTGTTACTGAAAGTGCTCTTCGTCAGAAGAAACAGATGGAGCGCAGATACGAGGAACTGATGTCCAGCCTGATGGCCAGAAGCACCTGGGTGTCCCGGAGAATCCTGAGGACAACGCCGGAGCTGCGGCACAGGGTGTATGGTGAAGCACTCGAGGCGCTCAAGAAGCGCGTTCAATTAGAGTATGAAAAGAAGAAGGGGAAACGCGAATCATGAACTGTGGAAGAATACTGCCTTTGATCGGTGTGGCTGTGCTGATGACAATGCTGGGAAACTGTGTGCAGGCCGAAACGGCTCCCCGGCAATCAAGCTGGGTCACCTTTGGAAACTACTACTACGACAGTGACGGAACACGACAGCCGGTATTGTGGCGGGTTCTGGGGCCTGGGGTCCCGGAGGAGACGGATGTGATGAATGAGAAAAATCACATCAAGTACAACGCAAATGATCTAAAACGTGCCAATGGAGATCCTTCAACACCGGAGAATCGTGACCTTTACTGTCTGATGACGGAATATATTGTGGATTTTCTGGTGTACAATGAGACAAGGGATGCATTAAACAGGACGCCTCCTCTGGATTATGCGGACAGCCTGATCTACAGAACACTGAGAGACCAGGTGACAGGAGAGATGTTTACTCCTGAAGAGCTGACCGCGCTGGAGGAGATGCCCGGCAGGGGGATGATCAGCCTGCCGTCCCGCCAGGGAGAACTGTTCCGGGAAGACTACGGGTTTGTGGAAGAGGACTTTATCGTGTGGAAAGACCGCATCACCGTAGGTACGCCATATGCATACAAGAGGGGACTCAAGCGTGTGGATCGCCATAGCTGGTACTGGACCACGGACTGGCGGAGATATGGTTTCAGGTGGATTGTGGGAGATGACGGCCATATTTCCGTCTCTGGTGTGGACAGGGGAGGCGGTGTCCGTCTTGTGTGCTATCTGCATATGGACCGGGTACATGCCGTTTCTGGCAGCGGGACGTTGGAGGATCCCTGGAATCTGGAAGTCAGGGAGCTGCAGCCTTCCGAGAGTGCACCGGATAGCCCATATGAGGCCCCAACCGATCAAGAAGCGACACCTGCGGAGATGAAGAAGGTGCCCGATAACGATGAAAAAGCAACGGAAGTGAAGGAAAAAGAACAAGAAGCGACACCCGCGGAGGCGACGGTGACGGAGTTGCCTGATGAAGAGGAAAAAACAACGGAAGTGAAGGAAGAAGAGCAGGAAGTGACATCCGCTGAGATGACGGAGCTGCCCGATAACAAAGAAACTGTAACGGGAGATCAGATTGTGGAGACGACGGTCTGGCACAAGATTTAGAATTGGTTTCAAAAATTGGTTTTTGGGGGAGCCCTGATTTCGTCGGTTTTTCGGAAAAAGTAAGCGGTGTTTATTCCGTACATGGGAATCACACCT
>CACYCQ010000303.1:0-15276 GCA_902772995.1 uncultured Eubacteriales bacterium | reverse complement strand
CTGCACGGGTCTCAAAACGCCCATCCCGTGACCCGTTCCGGCTGGTCTTCCCGGGAAGAGGAAGATATGCGGCGCCGGGCGCTGATGTAGCCACGCCCGCATGTCCACAGACGGGCGGGATGCGCTGTGCATGGCCGGTTTTCCGTCTGCCATGCTGGAACGCCTGGCACGATCACCCCGAATAAAAGAAAGAATCCGGAGCCGGAGGCTTCGGATTCTTTGAATATGAGGGGATGCAGCAGACCGGCAGGGACTCAGTAATGGACGACGTCCTTTTCCCTGCGGATTCTCTCCAGTACGGGAAGGGCATCGGGGCTTTCGAACCAGGACCATGTGCTTTGGGGAACGAGGCTGCGGAAGGTATCGGCATCTCCCCGCTGCAGCGCAAGCCGGGCGGTGGAGGCGCTGATGGCCACTCCGTCCAGGGTCTTCCGGGGAAGGATATGGCAGGCGATGCCTGCCCTGGGAAGTTCCTCGGACATGATCCGGTTGTAGATCCCGGTGACCTGGCTGGTGGGTTCCTCTCCCACAAAGCGGGCGGTAATGTTCAGAACCCGGGCGATCTGGGTGAAGATGGTCAGGTCCAGCCGGGCCTGACTTTCAATGACGGTTTCCGAATCCTTGAGGAAGTAGCTGGGGAAGGTGGCGCTGGAGATGATGTAAGGGCCGCAGTCATGGAGAATGACGTTGGAAAGGTGCGCGGTACCCGCTTCCACCAGATTCCGCCGGATGGCGAAGGGGACCAGACTGGCATCTTCGCTGACGACGAACAGGTGCAGGGTGTCACACCGGGAAGCGGCGGTTTCCACCAGGTACTGGTGCCCCAGCGTGAAGGGATTGGCATTCATGACGATGGCTGCAGAGACCCCTTCCTGGCGGCAGGTGGGAGCAAGCGCGCAGAGGTAGCCTGAAAAGCCGCCTCTGCGGTTTTCCATGAACACCAGTTTCCCGGGAACCCGGGCGATTTCATAAAATCCCAGGTCTCCGAAGAACTTTGCCGTTGAAGGTTTGGTATACAGGAACAGGCGGGTATTGCCCCGGGCGGACTGCACCTCCATCAGGTGGGTGACGATTTCGTTCATCAGCCCTTCGCCCTGGTGGCGGTTATCCACGGCAAAGCAGCGCAGGGTGTTCCCGAAGCAGCTGCCGGTGCCGATGATGCGGTAATCCTCGTCATACAGGCCGCAGATGTAATCCAGATTCCTGTCCCGCTGGATGCCCTCCTGCAGAAGCAGCGCGTCGATCTGCTGCAGGGCGCGCTTGTCGGTGGGGCGGATTTGAGAGATCTGACTCATTTGGACTCCTCCTCTAAAAAGTAAAGCATGAAGCACAGGGACAGAAGGTCCGCACTTCCGCCGGGGGACAAATTCAGCCGGATCATATCCTGGTCAAAGGCGGACAGGGCCCGCATGTCAGACGGGAAATCCCCGGAGAGAAGTTTGAGGGAACAGGCCTGGACCCGGGCGAGAAGCTCCTGGCCTCCGCGCCGGACCAGGTTGGTGTCCGGATTGCGGGCCATGAGGGCAAGCAGAGCTACGCAGCCGGCGTCATTGAGGGAACGCCCCTCCTGCAGGGCGCGGCGGAAGGCGGGATAACCGTCGTCGCGCACGTGGGGAAAGCCCTGCTCCGCTTCGCCCCGGGGGCCGGGATTCCCTGTGGACAGGTACAGCGCCTGCGCAAAGGTTGGCGTGCCCTCAGGGGCATCGCCCAGGTCCCGGCGGGTCAGTCCCCGGGTCATGGCGGCGCAGGTGCTTAGCAGCGGCTCCGCCTTCCAGCGGGAACGGGGAAGCCGGCCGGCGGCCGCGCAGAGGATTCCCATGCTGAAGATGGCGCCCCGATGGGTATTGATCCCGTCTGTCGCCTCCAGCATGAGGCCCTCGGCAAGGCGCCCGGGACCCCGCAGGAGGGAAAACGTCTTTGCGGGGTCCTCCTGAGCGGTGTCCCATCCGATCCCGGCACAGCGGGCAAAATAGGGATGGAGCGCGGAAATGCTGGCGGAAAAGGTAAAGACGTCCATGTCCCGGTGGCTGCCGGAATTGGCCCTGTCCACCAGGCCGGGCTTGGGCGTGGTGAGCACCTCGTCCAGAAGGGACTGGCAGGCAAGACGGGCAAGCGTCTGGCAGAGCTCCTCGCGGACGGCCGTCTGCAGTAGTTCCCGGGTCCGCTGCTGGAGCTGGGGAACCGTATGCGTGCGGGAGCGGGCGCAGGCCTGGGCGTCCCGGCTGCACAGCAGGCAGCTTCGTCCCGGAAGCCCCAGCTCCTGACGCTCCACCTTGCGCCCTTCAGAGGTCAGCACGTCCATGTCAAACAGCCGGCCCAGGGCGGAATACTCCTCGATGTCCGCGCACATCCGCTTGACCTGCAGGGCAGGCAGGGGGAGGACATAGAAGCTTTCCGGGCCGGTGGGGGCATCGGTGTCCAGGTGGTAGACAGGGACGATACCCTCGCGAAGAAACGCTCTGGACAGCAGACGCCGGCCCAGTGCGGCCCCCTCAAGGATCAGGCTGCTGGTTTTGACCGGCCCGGGGATATTCATGGTAAAGCACAGGAGGGTCTGACCGTATTGCTGCAGAAGCTCCTTCTGGCGCATTGCGCGCAGATCGCGGGCCTGCATCATGTCCATGACGGTGACATCCATGGTGATTCCTTTCTTGACGGAGGAAAGAGAAGCGGAAGGAAGGGCCTGCAGGCAGGGCTGCCGGCGGCATCCACGCTGCGGGCCGGTCCGGGCAGAGAACATGCCCGGCAGGATCTCCGGGGACATCCTTTACAGGGAGTCTACCCAAACGTTGCGCAAAAAGCAAGAAGGAGTCCGGGCACGTCCAAAAAACCGACTGCGGCACCCGGAACGGGTGCCGCAGTAATCAAAGCTCAATTGTCGGAAATTGAGGAAACAATCAGGTCCCCTGAGGGAGCGGGCTGCCTCCGCTTACTGGATTTCAATGCGGTGGGCCGGCGGAATCTGCGGTGCAGCTTTGGCGATCCGCAGGGTCAGCACGCCGTTTTCCATGTTGGCCGTAATGTCTTCCCGGGAGATATCCTCGCCGATGTAGAAGGAACGCTGGCAGGTTCCCGTGAAGCGCTCGCTGCGCAGCACGCGGCCGTTGTCCCCGGAATCGGGGGTTTCCCGGTGCTGGGCACGGATGGTGAGGCAGCCGTCGACAAGCTCGGCCTGAATGTCGCCCTTTTCATAGCCTGCAAGGTCCATGCTCAGCTCGTAATGGTCATCATATTCCCGCAGGTCCGAGGGCATCGGACTCCGGAAAGGGCCCCGGTCAGAGAAGACCGGGAAAATCGGGGAAAAAAGATCAAACATCGTCAGCATGCGGGTGTCCTCCCCTTCGGTCAGTCAATGTGAATGGTGACGGCCTTGGGCTTCTCGGGGACATGCTTGCGCACGGTCAGGAAGAGCACGCCATCCGTGAGGGAGGCGGAGATATCCTCGTTGGTAGTCCCCTCGCCGATGTAGAAGGAGCGGCGGCATTTGCCCATGAACCGTTCCGACAGGTGACGCTTTTCGCCCTCGACAATCTCGGCGCGGCTGCGGCTGGCCAGGATGGTCAGGGTGCCGTCCTGCAGGTCAAGCTGGACATTATCCTTGGAAAAGCCCGGCAGGTTGATGCTCAGTTCATAGCGGTCCTCAAATTCGCGCACGTCGGTGCTCATCAGGCCTTCGGTGCGTCCGCGGTTTTCAGCAGCGGAAAACAGATCGTTGGTATAGTTTCTGGTCATAGCAGGTTCCTCCTCTGAATCAGGAAATGGCGATACGCCGGTTTTCAGGCAGTTTCGGAGCGGCTTTGGGAATGGTCAGGGTCAGCACGCCGTCTGCAAAGGCGGCACGGATGGCATCCTGCTCCACATCCTCGCCGATGGTGAAGGAGCGGCGGCATTCTCCGCTGAAGCGCTCACTGCGGATCAGCTTCCCTTCCGCATTCTCCTGGGCGGGGGCTTCGCGTTTGGCGTGAATGGTCAGCACGCCCTCCTTGACCTCTGCCGTGATGTTCTCCTTGCTGAATCCGGCCAGGTCCATGCTCAACTCGTAGCGGTCCGCGTACTCGGTGATGTCCGTGCTCATCAGGGCATTGGTGCGGCGGGGAGCGGGATCACGCACTTCGGGAAACAGGGTGTCATAAAGATCAGAAAATGTATTCGTAAACAACATTTGGAATCCCTCCATTCTGGTTGTGTTGATGTTGGTCAGGGAAAGGTCTTGTTCCTTTCGACGGGTGTAGTATACCGCAGGTTGTTAGCACTGTCAATAGGCGAGTGCTAAAAAATTATTCGAGTATTTTCAAACGGAAATCAGACTGGAATGAAGCAATAAAAAGAAACATGAAAAAGAATATATACTAATTATAAGAAAAGTTAGAAATGAAGAATTAAAAAATCATGGAAAGTCAGACCGAAAATCGGGGATAAAGACAAATGACAGGAAACATGATACAATTCCGGAAAAGACAGATGGCCGTCGGGCGGAAAGGAACAGCAGGCATGGAATGGATGAAGGAATATGAGCGCTGGTGCGCACGGGCGACGGAGGATGAGGAAATCCGTTGCGAACTGGAGGCAATGCGGGGAGACCCCGGGCGTATCGAGGATGCATTCTACCGTGAGCTGGAGTTTGGAACCGGCGGTCTGAGGGGCGTACTGGGTGCCGGCACCAACAGAATGAATGTGTATACGGTGGCCAGGGCAACGCAGGGGCTGACCCGTTGGATTCAGGAGAAAAAAGGTTCCGGGAGGGTGGCGCTCAGTTACGATTCCAGGATCAACTCCGAGCGCTTTGCCCGGACTGCGGCGGAAGTGTTTGCAGCGGGCGGGCTGCAGGTGGTGATGTATCCGGTGCTGATGCCCACCCCCTGTCTGTCCTATGCTGTCCGGGAACTGGGCTGTGATGCCGGCGTGATGATCACGGCCAGCCATAATCCTGCCAAATATAACGGCTACAAGGTGTATGGAAATGATGGGGGCCAGATCACCCTGAAGGCCGCGCAGGAGATTCTCTCCTGGATCGGCCGGGTGGACATTTTTGAAGATGTCCGCAAGGTTCCCTTTAACGAGGCCTGTGCCGCGGGAGGGATTCAGATGATCCCGGACTCGCTGCTGGAGCGGTTCCTTCAGGAGGTCCGCAGCCAGTCCGTGCTCTTTGGAGACGAAGCGGACCGCGAGGCGGAGATTGTCTACACGCCGCTCAACGGGACAGGTCGGGAACCGGTGACCCGGATTCTTCGGGAGTGCGGCTACCGGCACGTGCACGTGGTTCCCGAACAGGAATTCCCGGATGGCCGCTTTCCCACCTGCCCGTCACCCAATCCGGAAATCCGGGAGGCCATGGAACTGGGACTGGAACTGGCCGAAAGCAGGCATGCGGATCTGCTGCTGGCCACGGACCCCGACTGTGACCGCATCGGGATTGCGGTCAGGGATGATCAGGGAGAAATGGTCCTTCTGAGCGGCAACGAGACGGGAATGCTGCTGCTTGATTACATCTGCAGCCAGCGTACCCGTCATGGAAGGATGCCCAGGCGTCCGCTGGCGTACAAGACCATCGTCACCACGGACATGGCGGAACGGATCGCGGCGGATTACGGGGTTGAGATGCGCAATGTCCTGACCGGATTCAAGTATATCGGCGAGCAGATCGGTCTGCTGGAACAACGGGGAGAGGCGGACCGGTACATCTTTGGCTTTGAGGAAAGCTACGGGTACCTTTCCGGCACCTATGTCCGCGACAAGGACGGAGTGAATGCGGCGTTCCTCGTGTGCGAAATGTTTTCTTTTTATAAAGCGATGGGGGTCTCTCTGTACGGACGCCTCATGCAGCTTGCCGCCCGCTACGGTACCTGCCTGAACACGCAGCATTCCTATGGCTTTGAGGGGGCTGCCGGTATGCGGAAAATGAAGGGGATCGTGGACAGCTTCAGGAACGGCGTCACGCAGATTGCGGGCGTGCGGGTCTGCAGCCTGGTGGACTACGCCCGGGGGGTGGACGGCCTGCCCAGGTCCAATGTGCTGCGCTTTACGCTGGAGGGCGGGCAGACGCTTCTGCTGCGTCCCAGCGGGACGGAGCCCAAGCTCAAGTGCTACCTGATGGTCACCGCGGGGGACAGAAACGCGGCACTTGAACTGGAGGAAAGGCTGCGCAGGGATGTGGAGGCCCGCATCCGCCGGACCGGAGCGGACATCAAATAAAACAGAAGGCTGCGCCGAGGCGCAGCCTTCTTCATCTCGTGGGAGGGTGCTTTCATTCATAAGGGATCAGGGGGGACAGAACGGGCGGAGGACGTGACCCGGACGCTCAGCCGTTGTCGGGCGGCACCTCCGGGAGGGAGGCCGAGGGACAGAGGGAGGAGAGGGTGCAGCGCTGACATTCCGGTTTGCGGGCGTGGCAGACCTGTCTGCCGTGAAAGATCAGCCAGTGATGGGCCTGGCCCCACAGCTCCCGGGGGATGATGTCCATGAGCTGCTGCTCGCAGGACAGGACATCCTTGGCGCGGGCGAGAGAAAGGCGGTTGCTGACGCGGAACACGTGGGTGTCCACCGCGATGGCGCACTGCCCAAAGGCGTTTGACAGCACGACGCTGGCGGTCTTGCGCCCGACACCGGGCAGGGCCTCCAGAGCTTCCCGGGTTTCGGGAACCTGTCCGCCGTAGCGTGAGACCAGGATGCCGGCCATGGCGACCAGATTCTTGGCCTTGGTGTGGAACAGGCCGCATACGCGGATGACCTCCTCCACCTCCTGAGGATCCGCGGCGGCCAGGTGCGCGGCATCCGGCCACCGTTCAAAGAGGGCAGGAGTGACGGAATTGACCTTGATATCCGTGCATTGGGCGGAAAGGATGACGGCCACCAGCAGCTCGAAGGGACTGGAGAAGACCAGGGCGGGCCGTGCATCCGGGTAAAGCCGGGCAAGTTCGGTGAGAATCTCCTGAGCGCGGGCCTGTGAAGGATCGGAATTTGTCATGTTGATACTCCCCGTCAGATGCAAAGCGGTCAGATGGTGGGGGACGACAGCCCCAGCGCCAGAGCAACCTTGTCCACCCGGTCCCGAAGGGCGGTGAACTGGGTGGTGAGCACATTGCCCGCCTGAAGCCGAAGCTCAGCTTCATCCACCATGGAGATGCAGGCGGTGATCAGCTCGGGATTGACCACCACGGTGTTGATGCCGTAGATGTTCTGGGCCAGGGTGTTCAGGCATGCGATGGCGGTGATGTGCGCGCGCACGGAGGAGAGCTGGGAGATGGTGCCTGAGCCTGCGGACTGGGTCAGCCGGTAAACAGCGGTCTGGGCTTCTCCGGCTTCCACCGCAGCGCGGTCCATGATAGCCTGGTTATAATAGGAACCGGAATCCCGAAGACGGACATAGGCAAAGGAAACCAGTGCCAGTCCGACGGCCAGGAGAATGCACAGGACGGCCAGAAGCCGGATGGTCCGGCTTTTTTTTCGTCCGCTGCGATTGCTTTCAAAGGAATACATGTTGACACCTCCGAATGTGTTTCGGCACCCTCAACGGGCCTCGAAACAGGAAAATGCCGGCATGAACAGATGCCGGCATGAATCGCGAAGAAAACTTACTTCTGCTGGCTCTGCGGAGCTGTTTCCAGATCCCGGGAGGTCAGGTCAAAGTAGATCAGGGGACGGATCATGTAGTTGGTAGTAAACTGGACACCGCCGCACTTCATGACGCCGCCGCTGGCAGCGATGTAGGAAGCTTTATCATAGTGCTCCCAGCTGGGGTTGCGGGCCCAGTAATGGGTTGCAGGAGCGAACTTCTTGCTGACATAGACACCCTGTGCCGTGCAGTACGGGGTGGCCGTGGCGCGCCGGTCGGGATGGTCGACAAAAATCCGCAGAGCATCCTGACAGGTGATCAGGGTGACGGGATCTGCCGTGACAGCGGGTTCATACTTGGTGGTGAGTTCCTTGGTGATGATGCACTTCTTGTCCTCATCGGTGAAGGCGGCATTGTAGAAGTTGTCGTTGAGCCAGGCGCGCAGAGTGGATTTCTCCCAGGAACACTTGCCGGTGGACGTGGAATAGGGACCGACGTCCAGCCCGTACTGGCTGATCATCATGGCCTCATTGCCGTTGATTTCCAGTATGCGCCATTCAATGGGCTCGGGACCGTTGTCGATGACATTGTCCTGCTCATAATGGCCAAAATAAACGTGATCGCCCGCCTGAACAGCCAGACCGGAGGCCAGTGCAAGGGTCATGACGAGAGCGGCGATACAGACTGTCAGCCACTTTTTCTTCATATGGGTCAATTTCCTTTCTGATATATGAAATCAGGAGGAATGGTAGCACAGTCTCCGAACCTGTGCAAGGGGTGGCTTGAAATTGACAGATAAAACAGATGATGGTATGGATACCGTCTGCCCCCTTCCGCCCGAATCCCGGCACTTCCGGATCAGGTGAGCTTCCCGGGGCGGCTCCTCTGACTTGCGGCAGACGGGATGTGGCAGAAGACCGATGGATTCATCATCCCTCAGGTCAGATTCCTCATGGATCAGGAAGGACTGCGCCGGCAGGGAGCGGGTCCCGGGCAAATGAATTCTTTTCAGCAACTGACCGGCAATCATTCTGAGCAGGATGCGGTTTGAGCGGACCGTCAGCAGATCGCATGCCGGATGGCATGCCGGGTGTGACCGGAACGCGTGCCTGAAGATGAGGAGGAACCGGTATGCGGGCACAGATCGCCTGCTCCTGTGATGCAGGATGCCGCAGCGGCTGGGATGACCCCGGAAAGGGACGTGACGGGGCATGCAGAGCCTGCTCAAATGGAAGGAGACGGAGATTCCGCGGGACGACAGAGGGGGAAGCCGTCTTGCGGAAACGGATAAGCGCTTGTATAATGTGCCGGATATTATGGAAAGAAGGACCTGATTATGCCAATGAATATTGCGCTGGATGGCCCGGTGGGCGCCGGGAAATCCACCATTTCAGATATGGTTGCCCAAAGGCTGGGCATTCTGCACCTGGATACCGGGGCCATGTACCGGGCTGCCGGACTGCTTGCGCTGCGTACGGGCTGCAATCTGGAGGATGAAGCTGCGTGCACACACCTGGTGGAGAACATGAAGCTGAGTGTGGCCTATAAGGACGGGCTGCAGCAGACTCTGCTGGAAGGGGAGGACGTCTCCGGCAGCATCCGCACGCCTGAGGTGTCCATGGCCGCCTCGGCCATTTCACGCTGGGGAGGTGTCCGCAGACGGATGGTGGCCCTTCAGCAGGAACTTGCCTCACTGGCGGACATGCTCATCGACGGCCGGGACATCGGCCTGCGCGTCCTGCCGGAGGCCAGGGTCAAGGTGTACCTGACCGCAGAGGATACGGAGCGTGCCAGACGGCGCACCCTTCAGATGAAGGAATCCGGGGTTCCTGCGGATTATGAACAGGTGCTCCGTGAACTGCGGGAGCGGGACTGGCAGGACATGCACAGGGAGGCGGATCCGCTGCAGGTGGCCCCGGGGGCAGTTGTGGTGGACAGCACGAACATGTCCATGGAGGAAGTGGCGGAAACAATCGCAAGGATGGCAAGGAAAGCATATGGAAGAGAATGAAAAGAAAAAAACGCCGGAACCGGTGGTAAAGAAAAAATCCCTGCTGTACAGCATCGTGCGGGTGCTGTATCTCATTATCGCCAAGCTGTTTTTCTTCATAAGGATTGACGGAAGGGAAAATATCCCTGCAGACCAGGCATGTATTCTCATGGCCAACCATCAGAGCGTGCTGGATCCCCTGACCCTGGCTCTGTGCTGCCCGGACCGGCAGATCTACTTCATGGGAAAGAAAGAGCTGTTTCAAAAAAAGTTCTTCGGGAACATCCTGCGGAGGGTGCACGCCTTTCCGGTGGACCGGGGGAACCTGGATATGAACGCAGTGCGGACCGCCATGTCCATACTGCGCAGCGGGGAAACCCTGGGAATTTTCCCTGAGGGAACCCGCTCCAGAACCGGGTATATGGGCCCGCTGCTGGGCGGGGCTTCCCTGCTGGCCATCAAGAGCGCATGCCCGGTGGTGCCGATCTATATTGAAGGCAGATACTGGATTTTTCATCCCATGTGCGTGCATATCGGCCGCCCCATCGAGATGGCGGACCTGCTGGCGGGCCGGATCAACCGGGAGACCGGAGAGGTCATGACAGGCAGGATGCAGGATGCGTTCCTTCACCTGTCTGGAGGCAAATGTCTCCCGCCCCCGGAGAAGCCGTAAAATTATTTTTTTCGGCAGGAATTGTCAGATTCACGCAGAAGTGATATAAGAAGGATGTTTGGAATGAGAATCATCATTGGAGAGCATGCCGGATTCTGCTTTGGCGTCAAGCGCGCCGATGAAACCGCATTTGCCTGTGCGCAGGAAAAGCTCAATGCCGTGACGCTGGGCCCCCTGATCCACAATCCACAGGAGGTGGAGCGCCTGTGCAGGGCGGGAATCCCCAGCGTGGAGTCGATGGATGAGGTTGGGGACGGACAGACGATGATTATCCGCTCCCATGGCGTGGCTCCGTCCGTGTACGAGCAGGCCAGGGCGCGCGGTCTCTCCGTGATCGATGCCACCTGCCCCCATGTGGCCAGAATCCATGATCTGGTGGCCCGTTACAGCGAACAGGGTGATACGGTCATCATCGTGGGCGAGGCGGACCATCCCGAGGTACGCGGAATCGCCGGATGGGCAAAGGGGCCGGTACTGATGATTCCGGATGCGGAAACAGCGGCAAGCATCCCCGTTCCCGACCGGGCGCTGGTGATCGCGCAGACCACCCTTCGGGAGGAAAGCTTCCAGAGGGTGCTTGAAGTGCTTGAACCCCGCATCCGGGAGATGACGGTCAGAAAGACGATCTGCGGTGCCACGGAGCACCGCCAGGAGGAAGCCCGGCAGCTGGCAAGGACAGCGGATGTCATGGTGATTGTGGGCGGCAAGAACAGCTCAAACACCACCAAGCTGGCGGAGACCTGCAGAAGTCTGTGCAGACGCTCCTATCTTGCGGAGGTCCCGGAGGACCTGCGCGGGGAGATGTTCAGGAATGCCGTCACTGTGGGAGTGACCGCCGGCGCATCGACGCCGCAGTGGCTGCTGGATCAGGTGGTCGACCGGATCAGGAGCCTTGATGAAGGTGTTGACAGCGAAAGCTGATGACATATAGATATGCATTTGCAGGAAATGCGGATGCAGGAGGAGGAAGTATTGATATGAACGACATGGAAAAGAACCAGGTCCCCGAGGGCGGCGAAGATTTTGCTGCGATGCTGGAAGAAACGATGATCAAACCGAAGACCGGACTGATTATCAAAGGTGTTATTGCTCAGGTTAACGACGACGGTGTGGTGGTCAGTATGCCCGGCAAGGCAGACGGCTTCATCAAGAACAGCGATCTGGTCAATAAGGATTACAAGGTGGATGACGAGATCGAGGCCGAGGTCGTCAAGCTGAACGATGGCGAGGGATATATTATCCTTTCCGAGCGCAAAGTCATGGCCAACAAGAACTGGGAGAAGCTGGTTGCTGAACATGATACCGGCGCCTGCGTGGAAGCGGTTGGCCGCGAGGCCGTCAATGGTGGCCTGATTGCAGACGTTATGGGTGTGCGTGCTTTCATTCCTGCGTCCCATCTGTCCCGCCGTTATGTCGAGAACATTGCCGAGTTTGTCGGCAAGCAGATGATGGTCAAGATCATCGAGATCGACAAGAGCAAGCACCGCATCGTGGCCAGCCGCAAGGCCTACCTCAACGACGAGAAGAAGAAGGTCTGGGACAACATCGAGAAGGACCAGGTGGTCAAGGGCACCGTCCGCCGTCTGGCCGACTTTGGCGCCTTTGTGGACATCGGCGGCGTGGACGGTCTGGTTCATGTGACCGATCTGGCCTGGTACAGGGTGAAGCATCCTTCTGATGTGGTGACCCCCGGACAGGAAGTCATGGTCAAGATCATCAATGTGGACAAGGACAAGGAGCGCATCCAGCTGAGCATGAAGGCGCTGCAGCCCCAGCCCTGGGAGACGGCCGACGAGCGGTATCCCGTGGGCTCCATCGTGGAGGGCAAGGTTGTCCGCATCACCACCTTCGGCGCCTTTGTGGAGCTGGAGCCCGGCCTTGACGGACTGGTTCACATCTCCCAGTGCGCCCTCAAGCGCATTGCCAAGGTGGAAGACGCGGTTCAGGTCGGCCAGACCGTGCGCGTGAAGGTGCTCAAGGTGGACAAGGAAGCCAAGAGGATCAGCCTTTCTATCCGTGAAGCCCTGACCGAAGAAGTCGATTACAATGCCGAAGTGCAGGGACTCGACTTTGAAGATGCCGGCGTCCCCTCTGAGGAGGAAGCCGCGGCACCGGTTGAGGAGACTCCCGCCGAGTAATTCCCGGATAACCATCCGCACCGGAGAGAAATCTCCGGTGCTTTTTTCATCTGTGCGGGTATGTGGCGGACGGAGGAAGGGACAATTGGAGCGGAAAGGTGCATATGTGGAACCGGACAAGTTGACTTTAATGGGGGTCTGGGGTATGATTTCCCGGAAATCATAAAGGAAGATATTTCCGGAAAGGAGCGCTGCATGCATGAAAAAAAGCATCCAAACCGGCCGCTGATGATCTATTATGTGATCGCGCTGGTGGTGGTGATGCTGCTCAATGCGCTGCTGTTCCCCAGAATAGAGCGCTACAGTATCAAACAGGTGGAGTATTCCGAGTTCCTTGAGATGCTCAAGGAAGGCGAGCTGGAAAAGGTGGAGATCAACGAGAAACAGATCGCCTTTACTCCCAAGGCAAATTCCAAAAAACTGGTCCCGGATGAAAAGATCACCTACTATACGACCAACCGGGTGGACGGGGATGACAAACTTGTGGACCGTCTGGTGGAGTCCGGCGTCGTGTTCGGACAGGTGGTCCCGGAGGAAATGAGCCCCATCATCTCCTTCCTCATCAGCTGGGTTCTCCCCCTGGTGATCTTCTACGGAGTCGGCTCCCTGATGTTCCGCAGGCTGGGGACGCGGCTGGGCGGCAACAGCATGAGCTTTGGCAAGAGCAATGCCAAGATCTATGTGGAGGCCCAGACCGGCAAGACCTTTGCGGATGTGGCCGGGGAGGACGAGGCCAAGGAGGCGCTCAAGGAAATCGTGGATTTCCTGCATGACCCCGGCAAGTACCGGGATATCGGCGCGCGCCTGCCCAAGGGCGCGCTGCTGGTGGGCCCTCCCGGAACCGGCAAGACCCTGCTGGCCAAGGCGGTCGCCGGCGAAGCCAAGGTACCCTTCTTCTCCATCTCCGGCTCGGAGTTTGTGGAGATGTTTGTGGGCATGGGCGCCGCCCGCGTGCGCGATCTGTTCAAGCAGGCCGGGGATAAAGCCCCCTGCATCGTGTTTATCGATGAGATCGATGCCATCGGCAAGCGCAGGGACGTGAGCGGCTATGGCGGAAATGACGAACGCGAACAGACCCTCAACCAGCTGCTCACCGAAATGGACGGATTTGACGCCGGAAAGGGCGTGGTGATCCTGGCGGCCACCAACCGTCCGGAGATTCTGGACAAGGCCCTGCTGCGGCCCGGACGCTTTGACCGGAGGATTCCGGTGGAGCTGCCGGACCTGGCCGGACGCGAGGCTATCCTCAGGGTGCATTCCAAGGATGTCAAGACGGTGGAGGGCATCGACTATACCCAGGTGGCCCGGGCAACCAGCGGCTGCTCGGGCGCCGAGCTGGCCAACATCATCAATGAGGCGGCCATCGCGGCGGTCAAGGACGGACGCACCGCCGTGACCCAGCGGGACATGGAAGAGGCGATTGAAACCGTCATTGCCGGATATCAGCGCAAGAACGCCGTGGTTTCCCAGAAGGACAAGCTGACGGTGTCCTATCATGAAATCGGACACGCCCTGGTGGCGGCCAAGCTGAAGAACACCGCTCCCGTGCAGAAGATCACCATTGTTCCCCGCACCAGCGGAGCCCTCGGCTATACCATGCAGGTGGATGAGGAAGAGCGGCTGCTCATGACCCGCGAACAGATCCTCGAGCAGATCACCACCCTGTGCGGCGGACGCGCGGCGGAGGCCCTGATCTTCCAGCGCATCACCAGCGGCGCGAGCAATGATATCGAGCGGGCCACCAAGCTGGCCAGAACCATGATTACGCGCCTTGGCATGAGCGAAACCTTTGGCATGATGGCCCTGGAGACGCAGACCGGCCAGTTTGTCAGCGGGGATGCCCAGCTGGTGTGCTCGGATGAGACGGCGGCCAAGGTGGATGCCGAGGTCCGGGAAATCATCGCCAGATGCTACCAGGCGGCGTACCAGATCCTCAGCGACAACAAGGACAAGCTGCATGAGGCGGCAAAGGTGCTGCTGGACAAGGAAACCATTACCGGCATGGAGTTTATGGCCATCCTTGCTCCCAATCAGCTGCCGGAGACCGCGGGACCGGACAGCGAACCCGGGACCGGGGAGCCTCCCGAGAACCTTTCGGATACCAGCATGGACGGCGTGGACATCAAGTAAACATTCAGCCCCGCACCACAAGTGCGGGGCTGATTTGAAAGGAAGAAAACATGGATGCACAGCAGGCTTTTGAAAACTACGAAAAGGAGCTCCGAAGAGAGCTGAGCACCGCCGCGACGGTGGACGCCGCCAGGGGAAGCATCCGTCTGATCCTGGAGCGCATCAGCGCTGACTGCATCGAGTCTGAAGAGGGACAGGATGCACGGGACCGCAGGCGCGCGGCCATGGCGCTGGTGCGACAGTCCCAGGGGCTGCTCAGTGCCTGCACCTCCAGTGCCGAGGTGGTCATGGAGAATGAGAAGCCGGATGACATGGCGCGGTTTCTGCGGCTGGCCGGTCTGGCCTGCCTGCTGATCCCTGTGGTGACGGAGGCCGTGGGCGGCAGGTTCGTGGCTGCTCTGCTGACCGTCGCGGGCGCGGCGGTGATGCTGGCCGGCGGGCGTGAAAAGGCCCCCGGCGTACAGGCCCGCTCCAGGGTAATGGTGGACCCGGAGATCGGCTGCAGGGAGGTTCTGCAGCTGTGCAAGGCGGCGGACGTGCTGTGCAGCGACCTGCAGCTCATCGAAAGGGAAAGCGGGCTGCGCCAGAGCGAGGAAACGGGGGACGCCCTGCTGAGTCTTTTGTCAACGCTGCTGGAAAGCGGGGATGAGGACAGCCGCACCCTGGCCGGCCAGGCCATGAAGGAGCTGGGCATGCAGGCGGTTCCCTACAGCACGGATGCGCAGGAGGCCTTTGATGTGCTGCCGACCCGGGGAGAGACCCGGACCGTGAGGCCGGCCATTGCCAGAGAAGG
>CACYCQ010000302.1:0-6317 GCA_902772995.1 uncultured Eubacteriales bacterium | reverse complement strand
CTTGCCCCACTCAGAAGGCGCGTATTGACTGGTAAACACAGTGGAGGTTTTCAGATCCGTCCTGGTTTTAATCAGGTGGTAGAGGATCTTGATCCTATCTTCCGAATACCGGCTGATTGCAAAATCATCAATGAACAGAATCTGGATTCTGGCATAGTACTTCAACTTCTTCCTGTATTTATCCAGATCGCCACGGTGGCTCAGGATGAGCAGCTCATCAAGCAGATCGCAATAATCCACAAACATGCAGCGGTAGTTGCGGTGGCAGGCTTCATTGCATAATGCAGACATGAAGTAGGACTTGCCCGCCTCTGTAATGCTGTAGATGCCAATGTTCAGCCGTTCTTCGGCAAAGCGGAAGGAGAGCAGCTGCTTCACCACGGCATCGTTGTAGCGCCGCTTGCTGCTGGTGACGAGGTTCTCCGTAAGCGCATTCTTGTCAATGAGTTTGCTGAAACGCAGGTTGGTCTTGTAGCGGTTGTCCATGGAGTGGCGGGAGGAAGCGTCCCAGACGGACATGAACTGGTTTTAAAAATAATCCGCAAAACGAGAAGTTTTGCGGACGCAATTTAAAACAGCCTATTGACTTCCATCCTTTTTCCTGTACAATTTAGAAAAACATCCGCAAAAACGGAAGAAATGCGGATGATTATCTGAAAGGAGGGCGAGAGGATGAAGAGTCGGGCGGAATGTTTGGCAGAATACGGGTCTGATTATATGATCCAGCAGAAGGTTGATTCCGGTGAGCTTTTCAGGGTTGGAAAAGCAGTTTATTCGGAGAATGATCATGTCCCGGAAATTGCAGTTCTGGCCTATCAATACCCGAATGCTGTCGTTACAATGCATAATGCTTTCTATATGCATGGCCTGACGGATGTTATTCCGGATGAATACGATTTGGCGACAGACCGCGATGCGGCGAAGATCAGGGATCAGCGAGTCCACCAGTATTTTGTTCCCAGCAGTTTTTTCGGCCAGGGTGTTGAGATGACTGACTATAAAGGATATCAGATACCTGTTTACAATAGGGAAAGAATGCTGATAGAACTACTTCGGTACAAGAGCAAGCTGCCCTTTGATTACTACAAGGAGATTCTCCTGAACTACAGAAAAATCATGCCGCAGCTTGACATACAGGCCATACAGGATTACGCGATGGATTCACCAAAGAGCGGAAAGATCATGAAAACGCTGCAAATGGAGGTGTTGTGATGGCGAACCTTGAAGAAATGGCGGCTGCTTTCAGAAATGAAGGATATTCTGAAATCAACGCGGAAGCAAGAGTATGCCAGGACATTGTTCTTTCAGCGATAGCAAAAGGTAGCCTGAGCAGAAATGTGACGATTAAGGGTGGCGTGGTCATGAGGGGCATTACCGGGAATATCCGCAGGGCTACACAGGACATGGATCTGGATTTCATCCGCTATGAGTACCACCTTGACCAGGAGATCAACGACCGCGGCATCATGATCGATCAGAAAATGGTTGCCCAGGCGCTGCGGATCGACGAGCTTTCCAAAGGCGATTTGACTGCCAGAATACAAAAAAGACCGGGCTGGAAAATCTCAACTCGGTCCTGCAAATGAAGGATTATTTGAATGAAAACGGCATGGACGTCGAGAGTCTGGGCAAAAAGGACGTCGCCGCCATGATCCAAACCGCCCCGGAGGATCTGGCAGAGGTGCTGGCACTCCGGCTGCAGCTTACCCAACCGAAGAGAAACTTAGCTGACAATGATGCGGCACAAGAAAAATCCCGTCACCTTGCATAGCACATAGGTAGACGGGATTTGTGATCGCTGAGAGGATGATACATTTCTAATAGAATACACAGAATAATCTTTATGGATTATAGCCATCCATCTTGTGCTATTCTAGCATTGAATTGCAATGGCAGCTATGTACGGAATAAACACCGCTAACCGCGGGTCCGGCTGGCCCCTGGTCCTTCAGATCTACCGTAAAAAGGCGCCTTCGCCTCTTTACTTTTTGCCGCCCGGGCGGTATGGTAGACAAGGACCGGAAACGGGGCCGGGGGAAGACCGGCATCTGTAGGCCGCCCGGGCAGGATGTGCCTGTGCCCCCCGCATACGCTCCCCGAAGGGAGGACGGACGGGACGAGGCCCATACGGCGGCGCGGGACTGCGCCGCCCGGAGCTGCAAACAGGAAATCCGCCGCCGCCCCGCTTGTTCATCTTCCCAAAAAGCCGGAAGGGGACCTGCCGGGGACCCTCTTGACAGGCCGTCCTTCGGGGGTATAATCGCCATAAGGAGACAACAATCAGATGAATTTACAGGAATTGTTTCGTGAACCGGCCGCCTTTTTCGATCAGGCCATCTACCGGGTGGCGGCCGTGCTCATCGCCCTGTGCTGCCATGAATGGGGACATGCCTATGTTGCCCACCTGTGCGGGGACGATACCGCCAGGGAAGCCGGGCGCATGACCCTCAACCCCCTGGCGCATCTGGATCCGCTGGGCACGGTGCTCATGTTCTTTGCCGGGGTGGGCTATGCCCGCCCGGTCCCGGTGAACCCGTACCGGTTCAAGGGGAACAAGGTCCGGTGCGACCTTCAGGTGAGTCTGGCCGGCATCGGGGTCAACCTGATCCTCTTTCTGCTCTTTACGACGCTGATGTGCATCACCTCCCGTCTCATGTGGAAGCCGGAGGTGATAAAGGAAGTGGGCCTTACGACCCTGGTCAGCTACCGGTATTCGGCCGTGTGGTCCATCATGACCGGAGAGGGTGCGGAGCGCTACGCAAGCTTTCTGGCCTCGCCCCATCTTCTGCCGCTGGTTCGCCTGTGCGCCCTGACGGCCTATATCAATCTCAGCCTGGCGCTGTTCAACCTGCTGCCCCTGCCGCCTCTGGACGGGTACCACGTGTTCAACGATATCCTCTTCGGGGGCCGGATCCAGCTGTCCAGGCGGGGGTTCCAGATCGCCATGATGATCGTCATGGTTCTGGCCCTCCAGGGCTTCCTGGGCCGGATCATCGTCTTCGCCCTGCGGCCCCTGCAGGATCTGGTGCTGCTGCCCTTCGGGGCCCTGTGGGGGTAGATATGGCCATCATCGTATCCCTGAAGGAGTTTGAGGGGCCCCTGGACCTGCTGCTCCATCTCATCCAGCAGGCCAAGGTGGATATCCGGGAGATCTTCGTGTCGCAGATCACCGAGCAGTACCTGGCCAGCATGTCGGGCATCGACGAGGTGGACATGGACCGGGCCAGCGAGTTTCTGGCCATGGCCGCCCTGCTTCTGGAGATCAAGTCCCGGGCCATGCTCCCCAAGCCCCCGCCGCCGGAGGACCCGGATGCCCAGAGCCCGGAGGAGCTGCTGATCCGGCGCCTGGAGGAGTACAAGCTCTTCAAGGAGGGCGCCGGACAGATGAAGGAATTTGAAAAGGCGGCCCTGTCCGCGTTTTCCAAGCTCCCGGAGGAAATCGTCCTGCCGGAGCCCGAGGTGGAGCTGACGGGGCTGACCCTCAAGGCCCTGCAGCGGGCGCTGGAGCGCATCATCGCCCGCAAGCTCCGGGAGGCCGAGCCGCCGGGGCGGGTGTTTGAGTCCATTCTCCGGGACAACTATACCATCGACCTGTGCGAGCAGGTGCTGACCGCCCGGCTGCGGCTGGGGCCGGTCCGTTTTTCGGAGGTGCTCTCCAGCCACATCACCCGGGAAGAGGTCGTGACCTTCTTTTCCGCCATGCTTGAAATGATCCGCAAGGGAGAGACGCATGTTCTGCAGGACCATCTCTTTGATGACATCCTGATGATCCCTGGACGAAGACGAGAGGAGGAAACCCATGCCGACGCCGGAACCGCCTGAAACGCTTCCGGACAGGGAGCTGCAGGGTGCCCTGGAGGCGATCCTGTTTGTCGCCGGAGAGGCCGTGGAGAAGGGTGCCCTGTGCACCGCGCTGCAGGTACCCCCTGAACGCCTCGAGGGCGCGCTCGCCGCGCTGTCCTCCGGCTATGAGGCGGACCTGCGGGGCATCCGGCTGCTGTCCTTCGGGAGCCACGTGCAGCTGACGACCCGTCCGTTGTACGCGGACTACGTGGTCCGGCTGCTGCAGCCGGTGCAGAAGCAGTCCCTGTCCACCGCGATGATGGAAACCCTGGCCGTGATCGCCTACCGCCAGCCGGTGACCAAGGCGGAGGTGGAGCAGATCCGGGGGGTCAAGTGCGACTACTCCCTCCAGGTCCTCCAGAACCGGGAACTGGTTCAGGAGGTGGGGCGCAAGGAAACCCTGGGCCGTCCGATTCTCTACGGCACCACCGACGCGTTTTTGCGCCACTTCTGCATTTCGTCCCTGGATGACCTGCCGGAGCTGGACTTTTCCGCGCTGACGGGCGAGAAGCCCGAAGAGGACCCTTTGCTGATGGATATGGAGGATTCCGTTTCCATAGATCAATCCCCCCGGCGAGACCGGGAAAGAAAGGAAGAATGAATCATGAAGAAGTTTTTGTCGGAGTTCAAGGAATTCGCCATGCGTGGCAACGTCATCGACATGGCCGTCGGCGTGGTCATTGGCGGTGCATTCGGAGCCATCACCACATCCCTGGTGAATGATATCTTCATGCCGCTGCTCGGCCTGATCACTGGAGGAATCAACTTCGGCGGTCTGTTCATTGCCCTGGATATGAAGCAGTATGCCAGCATCGAAGCGGCTCAGGCTGCCGGCGTGGGTACCCTGAACTACGGCAATTTCATCCAGCTGGTGATCAATTTCATTCTGGTGGCCTTCTGCATGTTCCTGGTCATCAAGGCCATGAACAAGGCCAAGAACATCACCGCCAAGCCCGTGGAAGCGGCGCCGGCCAAGCCCCCGAGACTCTGCCCCTACTGCAAGAGCGAGATTGCCGAAGACGCCACCCGCTGCCCCCACTGCACCTCCGTGCTGGACAAGTAAACATCAGGGACTGCGCACTGCGCAGTCCTTTCCTGTCACATCTCAGGTCATCGAGGGGTCCCGGGCACGCCCGGCGCGGAAAGCTTTCGCGGGCAGCGCGAATCGCTTCATAAAGGCGCGAAAGCCCTGCCGCGGCGGCGCTGAGCCTGCATGAAGACCTTTATAAAAAGGAGAAGAGCCATGAAAAGACACGTTTCAGGATTCCCCGCCGCCAGGGCGGCGATATGTATCTGGATGGTGCTGCTTTAATGCGTATCCGCAGCCGCCGTCGCCGAGGCCCCGGCAAGTGCCCTCGCGGAAAAGCTGGCCGCGGCGGAGGGGGTTCTGCGCGTTGAAAGGGTGGAGGGCAACCGGTCAGCCTGGATGCCGGAAAAGTACATCGTCACGGTGGAGCAGCAGCTTGACTGGAAGCATCCTGAAGCCGGAAGCTTTCCCCAGCGGGTGGAGCTCGGGCTTCATCCGGGCGCCCTGGTGAATGTGCTGGAAACCAACGGATATCAGCTGTTTGACGACAAACTCCCGACGGACGACCAGCCGGAGGTGTGCAGCCTCCTTGGTGCGAACCTGATCAAGGTCGAGCACCGCTTTTCAGGACAATCCTTCCCCGAGGGAATGACAACCAGATCCACGAAAGGCTGGGAAAACCTGACGACGGAGAATGAAGCCGGGGATTATCACCACATCTTTGAGATCTTTTCCCGGGTGCTCGGGGGGCAGTGGGTGGCCTACGGGCGCAGCCGCGGCGGAAGGGCCTGCGTGGATTATGCGAGGTTTTATCCCGGGGAGATGAAGGGGTATGTCGCCTATGTCGCCCCGAACTGCCGCGGCCTCATCGACGGGAGGTACATGGAATACGTGAACACCGCCGTGGGCGACAAGGCTTTCGGAAGGGAACAGGCAGCCGCTTTCCGGGAGACGGTTGAAGCGTTTCAGGTCGCGTGCATGAAGGACCGGGCACAGCTGGAGCAGCCCCTGTGGGAAGCGATGAAGGACGGCGGTTACGGTTTTCCCGGGTGGGTGACCAAAGAGCGGCTGTTTGATCTGGCCGTACTGGAATTCCAGAGCAGTATCTGGATGAGCGGCGGGCCGGTTTCCGAGATTGAAGAGGTCCTTGCACTTCCGGAGGGGACGGCCAGGACGGATGCGTTCTTTGCGCTGCTTCAAAAATACGGGGATCCGTCCAGCTATTCCGCGGACCACGCAGGCTTTGCCTATTATTCCGGGGCCCTGATCAATGAGGGCTTTTACGGACTGGATTTTTCGTACCTGCGCGCCGCCCTCGGAAAAGCAGGGCTGGAGGACCGCCTGAGGCTCACGCCGGAGGAGGAACGGGACTTTTTTGAGAATGTCGTGCTTGAGGATGACCAGAAGGCGTCGTTCACCTTTGTTCCGGGGGAATATGAAGCGCTGG
>CACYCQ010000301.1:0-3504 GCA_902772995.1 uncultured Eubacteriales bacterium | reverse complement strand
TGGGTGGCTGCGTGGGTCGCCTCAGGTTCAGAATCTGTTGACTGATTATCCGGTTGTCGGATCCATACCGACTCATCTGCGCATTCTGGTTGTGGAATCATAAGGAAAAGCAACGATAAGACACGATGGGACTAAACAAGACCCACTGGAGAGCTTTACTCCGAATGTGTAAAGAACCCGGGACTCTACATATGAAACAGCCGGGGCCGATGTCACCCGAAACACCAAAGAATGAAAGAGGCCATTTTTTGTTGCCGGAATAAATCCTCCGCGAGGGCATCATGAGGCTCTGGTTTTTGCAGGAAGCTCGCCGTACCAGACGATTGTCTCCGGTCAGGTCAGGCCGCGTTAAACAGGCGCGTGGCAGGAAGCAGTTCCGGAAAGTCCCGGGGCGGAAGCGGCGAAGCGTAGGCGGACGAAAAGCGCAGGGTCAAAGGAATGTCTCCTGGCAATCCAGGCGAAAGGGAATACGATGCCCGGGGGGCGGGAGCGCCGCGGAAACCCCCGCGGAAGGACACACCTCCTGAAACGGACAGACAAATGGCGGCAGGACCTTTGAGGGTCCTGCCGCCATTGACGGGGATGATTACATGAGCGGTGCGAACAGTCTGAGCAGGGACTGCCAGATTCCGTGTATCGCGGTGGGAGTGGCTTCCTCAAGCGTGACGCGGTGGGACTGGGCCATGGCAGCCTCCAGGTCCGACCTGATATCGGCGATGGCGTCCACTTTGTACAGATAATTTCCGCATTCAAAGTGGAGATACAGGCTGCGGTAGTCCATGTTGATCGTGCCCACGGTGGCGATTTCATCATCGCTGAGGAACACCTTGCTGTGGACGAAGCCCGGCGTATAGGTGTAAATGGAGACTCCGCCGCGGATGAGCGACTCGAAGTAGGACTGTGTAACGTCGTAGACCAGTTTTTTGTCGGGAATTCCCGGCACGACAATGCGCACATCCACGCCCCGGCTGGCGGCAAGGATCGATGCATTGATCAACTCGCTGTCGATGATGAGGTAGGGGGTGTAGATCCAGACATAATCCCGGGCCTGGTTCAAAATGTTGATGTACACATTCTCACCCACGATTTCATCGTCCAGGGGCGAATCCCCATAGACCGAAACCAGACCGTTTGCTGCCGGATTCTCCGGGAAGTCATGGCGATACACGGTATAATCGGTATCCATGGGCCGATAGGAGTCCCACATGGTCAGGAACATCACGGTATAGTTCCATACCGCCGGCCCCTTGATCATGATGCCGTTGTCCTTCCAGTGCCCGTAAGGCGAATTGACATTGATGTATTCATCCGCCAGATTGATGCCGCCGGAGAAGACGGTCTTTCCATCGATGATGGTCATCTTCCGGTGGTCGCGGTTGTTCATGATGACACCGCGTACCGGAGTGAGCTTGTTGAAGGCGTAGCACTTGATTCCCTTCGCCTCCAGCTGTGCGGGATAATCGGGGGGCAGCAGGGAGAGACAGCCCAGATCGTCGTAAATCACGCGCACGTCAAGTCCGGCGGCCGCCTTGCGCTCCAGAATATCGAGGATCCCCTGCCACATGGTTCCCCTCTGGATGATGAAGTATTCCATGAAAATGAATTTTTCCGCTTTTTCAAGTTCTTCAAGCATGACGGGGTACACGTCATCACCCAGCGGATAGTATTTGACATCATTGCCTGTCGTGGCCGGAAAGCCCGCCATGTTGGCGAGGTAGTTGACCTGGCCGAGCTTGTTTTTGTCAAGCATTGCAAGCGGTGCGTCTTCCTGCTTGAGATATTTGCGGCTGTCCTTTGTCGCGTCCTGAATGCGTCTGAGGGTGTCGCTGTTCAGATAGCTGCGGCCCAGAATGAGGTAGAGCAGTGCGCCGAAAATCGGGAAGACCAGTATGAGAATCACCCATGGCAGGTCGGAACTGAGCCTCTTGCTTCCCTTCACAATGCCCAGCACGATCAGGATGCCGGCGAGAGTGCAGAGTGATTCAATCCACGCCGCGTGCTGCCGGAAGAACAGAAATACGGATACTGAAAACAGGATCTGGAGAATCAGTCCAACTGCTACGATGATTCCCCGTTTGATCGCCATCCACATGGCTATTCCCTCCTTTGGTGGTTTGTTGCTCAGCATATATGAGAATTGGATGTTATGCAAGTGGGGTGATAAAATTTTCAGCATTTTTGCCCGCCGGACGGGGCTCCGGACCGCGGGTGACATTCCCTGCCGGGATCGGCAGCAGGTCTTCCTCTTCCTCCTTGTCTGTTCCCGTGCGGGAATGATAAAGGAAAAAGACGGCCTGATTCATATTCTTCCGCCGAGGAAAGTGACGGGCGAAGCCGAAAAAACATCCATCACCCAAAGCCCCCCTCCGGATGGAGGGGGAGCATCGAAGTGATATTTGTATTGCGCCCGGATCTGTCAGTGCGCCGCCATATAGGCCGCAATCCGTTTGTCCGCATTGTCCCTGATGTTGCTGTAGAAGAACAGGTAGTCCTCGTTGTGGTGCCCGTCCGGCCCGCAAAGCTCGATGACCGCCTCGGCGAGCTCCTCGGGGATTTCCTGCCCCCTGGCATTCGTCACGACCGAGCCGCGGGCGAGGTTGACCTGCGCATCCGCGCCGATATCCCGGATCCCGGTTTCGCCGTTTTCCTCATTCTCCACGAGGGAGCCCAGGTTCATGCTCGCCGGAGCGCAGGTTTCGTCAAGCTTCCAGTTGAGGGGGTTGATGCTCCTCGCGTGGGGCTGCAGCAGGATGTCGGTCGCGTTGGTCTCCACGTTTTTGGGGCCTTCGGTGTTCCAGGCGATGACGACGCCTGTATCGCTCTCGCCGGTGGCGAACTTCACATGCGGATTGGCCGCAAGGCAGTCGTCCGTGACGGAGCAGCCGATGGCATAGGCCGCGACCATGCGCGCATCGTACTCGGGATGCTCCCTGAAGCAGGTCTGCAGCATCAGCAGGACCATGCCCGAGCCCTGGCTGTGGCCGGCGAGGATGAAGGGACGGCCGCCGTTGCAGTGCTCAAAATAGTCGTCGAGCGCCGCGGTGATATCGTCATGGGGTATCCCTGTAAACGACGAGTCGGTACTTCCTGTGCTGGCATACACTTCCGCGGCGTACCGCGCGCCGGCCTGGCGGTAGTACGGAACGAACTGGTTGGTGGAAGGCTCGAATGCGGTCGCATGCAGTATGGTCACCACCTCCACGCGCTCATGCATTTCGGCGTTGTCGATTGTCGCGAAGTCGGGAGCGCCTTCCTCAAAACTCCCCATGATGTACTCCGTCGCGTAGATGCAGAAGGTGTCGACGTCTCTGGTGATCTCCGGGAACCTGCTCCAGCATTCCTTCCTGGAATAATCAGGCGCCGGATTCGCGCCCTCATCGGCAAGGGCCGGCAGAGAGAGCATCATGGCGGCCAGAACGGCTGCTGCAATGATGACAACGGTGTTTGTCTTCGTGCTTTCCTCCTGCAAATGTAAAGTCAGCTGCGGGCCGCAAATCTCCTTGC
>CACYCQ010000300.1:0-2126 GCA_902772995.1 uncultured Eubacteriales bacterium | reverse complement strand
TTGCCTGACAGAATCAGGAATTGTGAGAACCGGTATCTGCAGGACGGAGCGCGGTGAAGGGCCTGCTATCCGAGAGGAAATGCCTGAATCAAGGGCATGGTTCCCATGACAACCGGCATGCTATGAGAGGTTACGAGGATTTTCCCCGTAACCTCTTTTTGTTGATTTCATTGTTATGAGATATGAATGATGATCGGAATCAGCTCCGGAGAGGAAGATCGGAAGTCCTGCCGGCAGTGGTCGGGTTTCCCTGCCATACGATAAATGTCCAGGCCGATGATTCTGTTGCGCATCCATTGAGGCAACGTTATACTTCAAATGGTGGAGCTGTGTGACCTGAGAATGGGGATGAGAGAACCCCTTGGATGCACCGCTTGACAGGGGGATGGCATCTTTCGGATGCAGATACGAAGCAGCTGTGGACAAACTGAAGTTCCATCCGGAGGAAATCCCCCGGCGCAGGGCTTTGCCAGGTTCACGGGGACCCCCGGCGTGGAAAAGGGAAGGGTCTCCCGCGCTGGAAAACAGAATCAGAGGGCTTGAAAGCGACATCATCGGAGGACTCAGGGCAGGAACAGGTCTCCTGCTTCGCTGATTCGGATTTGTAAGAAGGAGGAAGGACATGAAAAGACTGCTGGGGATGTATTTCACGCTGGTGCTGATTTTCTCCCTTGGCGCTGCGGCCGTTGCGGCTTCGCCGGACGGGTATGGAGGCGGTCTTCCGTTCCGCTTTGCCGCAAAGGAAGAAGGCGCGGAAATGATGCTTGCAAACACGGAGTACTATGCGAAGTTTTCGCCCAACAAGCTTGCCTACATCATGCAGAACACCGATGCCGGCATGGAGGAGTATCTCGCGTTTGCAAAGAAACAGGTGATCGACTGGACGGACCAGGAGAAGGACATTATTACCCGCGGCATGAAGGAAATCGAGGAGGGGTTCAAATCCAAAGGGTGGACGATGCCGCCGCTGGATCCCATCGTGTTCATCCGGACGACCATGCTGGAGGAGAACGGCACGCTCGGCTATACCCACGGAACTCAGATTTACCTGGGCGATTTCATCCGGACGTATACGCCGGAAGCGTATGAGGACGGCAAGCTTCCGGATCAGTTCAGAACGGTCCTTGCGCATGAGCTTTTTCACTGCCTGACCCGCTGCAATCCGGATTTCCGTGCCCGGATGTACAGCCTCATTCATTTCACAGTGGTGGAGAAGGATTATCCGATCCCGCCATCCGTATGGGAATACTACATCGCTAATCCCGATGTGGAGCATCACAATTCCTGGGCCACCTTTGTGGTTGACGGGAAGGAAGTTGACTGCTTTGCCGCATATGTGACCACGAAGCACTTTGAGAACAAGGGCGAGCAGTTTTTTAAACTGGGAACCACAGCCCTTGTGCCTGTGGATGGTTCGGATGTGTTCTATCCAAAGGATCAGGTGTCGAATTTCGACGAGGTATTTGGCACGAACACGGGCTATGTGATCGATCCGGAGGAGTGTATGGCGGATAATTTCAGCTATGCGGTCGTTTACGGCCTGAAGGGTCCTGGCGGAGAGGGCTATCCAAATCCTGAGATCATAGAGGGCGTTATGGAGATTCTCAGCAGACATTGAGACATTCTTCGGAGAGCAGGGCTTCACGAGTGCATTCACAGAGGAGGCGGCCCGTTTTCATGTGGATGCGTCGCAGGTGAAATCGTTTCCGCAGGATCACCGTGGCATCATGACCCTCAGGACAAGTGTGTCCGGGAATGAACGACGGAGTCCTCTTCCAGGTTTTTGATCAATCTTGTCAGACGCAACATAGGGCACAACCATCACAGGAGGAGAATGAAATGAAAAAACTGATTTCAGTACTGATGATCCTTTTATTGATGCTGACAGTCGCGATCGCAGAAAAAGACGGCATTGAAAAGGGAGGGCTGACGCTCTTCCTGGAAGAAGTTCGCGAGGCAGGGCAGGCAGCGGAGAACGTGAAGGACTATGCCAAGGCAGCTACATATTATGAGCTGGCTGCAGGGCACGGTGATGCGAAGTCACAGAACACTCTGGCCACTATGTATGAAGAAGGTCTGGGTGTTGAACAATCCAATGAGAAGGCTCTTGAGTATTATCAGATGGC
>CACYCQ010000299.1:0-6814 GCA_902772995.1 uncultured Eubacteriales bacterium | reverse complement strand
TGCGGGGGGCACAGCATCCTTCGCGTCCCCGGCGTTGTGCTCATCTGAATCCGTCGGCTGCGGGGAGTCTTCCGAGGGAGGATTCTCAGCATCTTCTTCAGGTGCGGCAGCCTCGCTGCGGCTTTCTGCGGAGTCTGCTGAAGAGCTGTGATTCTCCTGAGGAGCGGCGTCACTGCCCTGGCTTACCTGAGGAGCGGCGTCACTGCCCTGGCTTACCTGAGGAGCTGCGTCACTGCCCTGGCTTACCTGAGGAGCTGCGTCACTGCCGTGGGTTTCCCCAAGTGCGGCGTCACTGCCCTGGCTTTCCCCGGGAGCGGCGTCATTGCCGTGGTTTTCCCCAGGTGCGGCCTCGTTGCCTTGGCTCTCCCCGGGAATGGTTTCCTCAGGGACCGCGGATTCATCCGTTATGTGCTCCGGCAAAGGCGCCAAGGGAGGTGCAGGATTCCCGGCAGGCGGGGTCTCAGGCTGCTGCGAATCATACGAAGGCACCTTCGGAGCTTCAGGCAGCGGCTCTGCCTGCTGGACGGGCGCTGAGAGGCCCGGACTGTCCGGCAGCGGGCTGACGGGGAGCTGAGCTTCCTGCACAGAGGGGAAAGTTTCCCCGACCTGCTGGGGGACAGGCGGAACTTCAACCGGGACAGATGCCGGCATGCCCTGCATCTGAGGCGCAGGGTCGGGAGGCATCCGATCTGCGGAGGGGGCCGCAGCGGGGACGGCGTTTGCCGGAAGAACAGCGGGCACCGCCGCGGCGCCCGGCGAAGTGACGGGAGGAAGGGAAGGCCCGGCGTCAGAGGATGCGAGGACTGTGCCGGGCAGGGGGACATCGGGAGGATTGACCGGCGGCGGGGCAACCCTGCCGTCAGCCAGGTTGCAGTCAAGAAGACTGGTATGGATCAATCCGCCGTCACCGACCATGTTGAGACTCTGCCCGCCGCGGCCGATGCTGTTGGTGGCATTTCCGCCCTGAAGGCTGGTGCCCTGCAGGACAACCTCGGAAGCATCGTGGGCATCGATGACCTGCAGGCCATCGCCGCCAAAGCTGACCCCGTCGCCGCCGGAGAGCGTTCCGAAAACGCCGATGGAGGCCTGACCGTGCAGGGACACCAGCTGCATGCCGATGCCGCCCACCGATCCGCTGCCGCCGGTCAGATGGCCATCTACCGTGACATAGCCTTCCACATCGTGGAGGGTGGCTGCGCTGCCGCCGACCTCGCTGGAATCTCCGCCCCTGACCTTGCCGCCGAGCATAAGAATGCCTTCCCGGCTGAGGGGGGAGATCAGGACGCCTGTTCCGCCTTGCACGCCGCCTGAGATTTCGCCCTCCAGCCCCGCGTAAAACATGCCGCGAGGGTTGGAAATGGTGACACCAGTGGCGCCGTCACCGCCCGTAATCCGGCATCCCGGAGAGACCAGGAGCGCGCCGCTGCCGTCAAAGGACACGGCACTGCCGCCTTCGCTGCCGTCCACGGTGACGTTGGAGCGGAGTTCCACGGTGGATTCTCCACTGACATTCAGCCCGTGGGTCATGCGAAGGTCCGAGAAGGTGACATTGGCATTGGAGAGGTTCAGTCCGCTGATTTCCGTATTCTCGCTGCCATCCGAAAGGATGATGATGGGATCGCCCCCGGTGGTGGTCATGGGCGGTTTTCCGCGGGCATCGATGTGCCCGGACACCATAAACACATCTCCGGGTTCAGCTGCTTCAACCAGAGCGAGAAGCTCCTCGTAGGAGTGAACGGGACCGTATACCTCGGCAATGGATGCGGAGCAGAGGATCAGCAGTGCCAGCAGCACAGGCCAAATCCTTGCTTGATTTTTCATGTTGCATTGCCTCGAATCATTCTGATTTGTATTCGGATGCAAAGCGCAGTATAGCACAATGTCCGCAAATGTGCAAATGCGGGAAGGCATACTGAAATGTGAGGTGCACAAAGAAAAGACGCACAGAATGTGCGCCTTCTGCGGAAAAAACGGAGAAACCGGGGAGCTCAGGAAAGGAGCGCAAGCAGTTCCTCATTGCTCATGGACATGAGGGACTCGCTGCTGCCTTCAAGGATGGCGTCTGCCAGATCCTTCTTGGCTTCCTGCAGTTCCAGAATGCGCTCTTCAATGGTTCCTTTGGTGATGAGGCGGAAAACGGTCACCTGCCGGGTCTGGCCGATGCGGTGGGCACGGTCCGTGGCCTGGTTCTGGGCGGCCAGATTCCACCAGGGGTCATAGTGGATGACCATGTCGGCGCCGGTCAGGTTGAGGCCCGTTCCGCCCGCTTTGAGGGAAATGAGGAAGACGGGCGTATCCCCGTCGTTGAAGGCGTGGACCAGTGCCAAACGGCGATCCTTCGGAGTGGAACCGGTGATCTTGAAAAAGGGGATGCCGGCGGCATTCAGGTCCTCCTCCAGCAGGGCGAGCATGCTGGTGAACTGAGAGAAGATCAGCATCCGGTGCCCGCCGTCAATGGCGGAGTTGATCAGGTCCATGCAGGCTTCCCGCTTGGCGGAAGCGCCGTGGTAGTTTTCAAACAGCAGCGAGGGATCGCAGCAGATCTGACGCAGTTTGGTCAGCTCGGCCAGGATCCGGATCTTGTCTTCTCCGGGGCGCCCAGTGGAGACCGAAAGGGTCTGGCGCATGTGCACCACCTGAGCGTCGTAGAGACGCTGCTGCTCCTGATCCATCTGGGAATAGCGGACCTCCTCCATTTTGGCAGGCAGGTCCTTGAGCACATCCACCTTGCGCCTGCGAAGGATGAAGGGGCCCACCATCTTGCGCAGCTGGGCTGTTTTCTCCTCATCGTGGGATTTGGCGATGGGCGCCTCAAAGCGGGAGATGAATTCAGGACTGGAGTAAAGGAAGCCGGGCATCAGGAAATCAAAAATGCTCCACAGCTCAGAGAGCCGGTTCTCCATCGGCGTGCCGGTCAGGGCGAAGCGGTGGTCGCACCGGAGGGCCTTGACGGACTTGGTGCTGATGGCTTTCTGGTTCTTGATGTACTGGGCCTCGTCCAGAACCACGGCATGGAAGGTGATGTCCCCGAACTGGGCGATGTCCCGTTTGAGCAGGTCATAGGAGATGATATACACATCCGAGGGCTCCGGAAGAGGGCCTTCAATCACCTTGACCTTTGAAGAGGCGGGCTTTGAGGGCGCTGCCGGTGCTGCGCTCTGCGGCACCGTTGCCGGAAGCTCCTGCGCAGGGGCGGGAAGCGGATTCTTGCGGGGACGGCCGCGCTTGCGGGGAGCGGGAATGGCCGGGACGGCCTCCGTCCCGGAAGGAAGTGCCGCGGGGGCGTCGCTGACGGCGCCGTCCAGGGCGGGCAGGGGGGCTTCCTCATCTGCGGCTTCCGGGTTCCAGCCCTGCTTGCGTGCGAGGGCCTGAAGCTGGGCATTGCGCTCGCGCTGATTCCCTGCAAGGGCGCACACCGACAGTTCCGGGGCAAAGCGGTGGAGCTCCTCCTGCCAGTTAAACACGAGAGAAGCGGGGCAAACCACGAGGGAGGGACGCTCAACCCCTCTGTCGCGGGCGCCCTGGAAGATGGAAATCATCTGCAGGGTCTTGCCAAGACCCATCTCATCGGCCAGGATGCCGCCGAAGCCGGATTCCTCCAGGGTCCGCAGCCATTTGAAGCCGTAGAGCTGATAGGGACGCAGGACATTCTCAAGGGAGGCGGGGGGCTCGAAATCGGAGTCCTGGATGGTGCGGAAATTCTTGATGATCTGCCGGTAGGTGCGGTCCCGGACGGAAACCAGCTGATCATGCTCCTCCAGCAGTTTGTCCAGATAGAGTGCGCGGTACACCGGGACATGGGCATGCCGGCGGATGACATCCAGGGGCTGCAGGTCCATGGCGGAGAGAAGGCGCTCCATTTCCGCAAGGGACTCGGTCTGGTCCAGCACGATGAAGTCTCCGCTGTGCATGCGGTAAAAGCGCTTTTTCTGCTGGTAGGAGGACAGCAGCTCCAGCAGTTCCTCGTCGCTGACATCCGTGGAGGAGATGGACAGATCCAGGATGCTGCTGGAGACGGAGACGCCGACGCTGAAGGTGGGGACGGAACGGACACGGAACTTGTTGAAGGCGGAGGTGCCATGGATCTCACCGAAACGGGAGAGCAGGGGAACGCCCTCCTGGAGGAAGAGGAACATGCGTTCATCGTCCATGGACGCGGAGCAGGTGCCATCCTCTCCGCATCGCACGCGCAGAAGCTGGAAGATCACATCGCTGACCCGCTTTTCCTGCAGTTCGTCGCGATAGGCGCCGGGCAGACGGGGAGATCCCAGCGCCAGGGTCTCCGTGCCGTAGGTCACGGTCGCCTTGAACAGCAGCCGGTCATCTTCAGACATGTCCAGATAGAAGGCGAACAGGGGCTCGGGAGGAAGAAAATCATGGGCGGTCTCGCTGGCCAGATCCGTGATTTCCACGCAGGGATTGTCAAGGAGCGAGGGCAGCACACGGTAATAATACTCCTGAAGGTGATTGAGTCCGATCTCAAAATAGATGTGACCGGAGGAATCCGCCACGGAGAGGAAGGGGGAGAGCAGCTGCTTCTCTTCCTCGGAAACCTTTGACAGGGCGTGCTCATCCAGAAGATAGGGACCGGAGGAGCCGTGAATCATGACGGGAATGTCACCGGTGACGCGAACGCCCAGGAAACGCTTGCGCGCATCGGTCAGAGGAAGGGATTTGAGCTTCAGCTTGATGGGCGAGTGTCCGATGTGAAGTTCGCCGTTGGAGGTGGAATTGCTCTTGTTGATGTATTCGCAGGAGGTGCCCTCAAAGGCGGAATAGAAGTGGTCCAGCGTACTGCCTTCCAGAACTTCCTGATGCTGGAGATTCAGGGTGGTGGGATTCCAGGCGTTCCGGCTCAGGCGGTCGTTGACGGCCTGGATGTCATTCAGGCGGCGCTGCAGATATTCCATGACGGGCACGGATTCCTCGGTCAGATCATAGGCGGAGAAGTCCAGAGAGGACTTTTTGGTGAGCTCAAAGCTGCGCTTTTTCACGTAGGCGTAAACCAGGTCGGGGATTTTTTTGACGATCAGATTTTTTGATCCGTCATGAGAACCTGTAAAGAGGAGCTGTGCCACGCCTTTTTCGACCGTGATGCGGGGCTTGAGGGAGATGACGCGGGGACGCTGGGGAGCGGGCTGCGGATTCAGGGCCGGGGCAAGCTCCGCCGACGCCTGTTTGGAGAGCGCACTAAAGAAGGTGCGGGCGTTGTCGTCGGTCTGCTCCTGCGTGACGGCAACGCTGGATTCCCTCCAGAGACGCTCAAGCAGAAGCAGCCGGTGCTCGCAGAGGGTCCTGTAGTCGCTCTGCTGTGCTTTTACGCAGGAGGGAACCGTGCAGTAAGAGGACGTGAACTTGTCATCGGTGAGGGACAGGCAGACCGTCCCGGATTCCAGCGAGTCATCAAAGTCAAGCGAGGCTGTGATGGTCCGTCCTCCGTTCTGCGTGCGGGACCTGGTGACGTAAATATAGGAATCGAGCTTCGGAATCTTGAGCAGCTGCTGAAGGCGCAGCAGCGCATAATGGGTGACGGTGATATTCTGGATGGCGGCCTCAGGGTCATACATGATCGGGCCGTCAGCGGTGAGGTCGTGAAAGATTCTGGTGGCGGGAACGGTGGTGAGGTTTTCACTGCGCAGTTTCTCACGGCGTTCCTGTTCCGCCTTGGCGGCCTCGAGAATGGTACGTCTCTCGGCGTCCTGCCGGGATTCCATGACCTTGGGCGTTCCCTTTTCGCGGATCCGGTACAGCATGAGCAGGGCACAGTGAACACATCCGTGGGCCATGTAATACCGGGGATTGGAGTATGCACAGTTGCAGTCGAACTGCACGCTGTAGTTTTTGAGCTCCGACATGGTGGTGGGCAGACGGAAGATCTGGGGGGTGTTGGTAATGCGGCTGAGGGTGACGCGTCCCGTGATGCTGCTGTCGGAGGAGGCGATGTTTGAAAACCTTGCCTTGGCGTACAAAGACCGGGCCTGTTCTACAGCACCAGGGAGAAAAAGTTCCTCCCAGTCATATTCCTTGGCGATGGGCTTGGCGGGAGGCACAGGAAAGGAAAGATAATGCATATCATGGACCGGAACGGGCCGGGCTCCTTTCAGTAGTCTTCATTTCTCCGTCATGATAGCATTTTTTGCTGATGTGTGACAAGAAAAATGAGGCGGGCGGACCTGAGGACAGGATGCCATTTTGACAGGGATGTGATACAATTCCGGAGGGAACCCGGCCTCCCTGCTGACAACGGGAGTCTTCCGGGAAAGGCGCGGTGAAACGGCGCTTCCGGAGGCGGGAAACAGACCGGAGGATGTGCCGGACCTGAATCCTTTTCAAATTTCGAAAGTGATCGAAGACTGTAACTGTACTGTCACACACTGTGTGTATAATTGTCCTGAGATTGTGCCCTTCGGCCCTGGACAGTCCGCCGGGAAGGGCAGGGCGTAGGACAAATCCGGACTGAGGACGGAGGGGACAGCCATGCGCATAGCCGTAATTGACGATGAACCCCTGATCCTCAGGGGGTTTGAGCAGGTGGTGAAGGATGCCGTACCGGGAGCGGAAGTGGTGGCATTCGACAGTGAGGCAAAGCTGCTCGCCCATGCAAAATGCCACCAGGTGGATGTGGCCTTCCTGGATATCCATCTTGGCAGGGGCAGCGGGCTGATGACGGCACGTGCCCTTCGGGAACTGAATCCGCGGGTGAATCTGATTTTCGCCACGGGTTACGGCGAATACACCGGCGAAGCCATTCGAATGCATGCCAGCGGGTACCTTCTCAAACCGGTTACGGCGGAGATGATCCGCAGGGAGATGG
>CACYCQ010000298.1:0-4022 GCA_902772995.1 uncultured Eubacteriales bacterium | reverse complement strand
GGCAGCCGCCGTGCAGAGGTGATGTCCTCCTCAATCTGGGAAATCACCTGCCGGATCTGGGCAAAGATGCTGTCATTCTCATCGAACTCCTGGGCATATTCCCCCCCGGCATCGTCCCCGTACTCCTCCTCGTCCTCATCCTGGTCCCCATACCCGTCCTGGTCCTCGTACTCGTATTCCTCCTCGTCCTCCGGCTCTTCCCCGTACTCCTTTTTCTCCTGGTTTTCCGGTTCCTCCTCCTGGGGAGCATCTTCCCGCGCCGGCTCCGGGCTGCCGGGCATGGAAAACCGCCGCGTTTCTCCCGGCAGTTCCGTCACCTGGATACTTTCCGGCTCCTGAGATGCTTTTGCGTTTTCCGTCTCCCGCACGGGCTGGCGCTCCCTGGTTTCATCATACAGGTCCTCATTCCCACTGGGTCTTTGTTTCCTTTGGAAAAAGCGGCCGCGTTCATTCTGTTCTGACATTGCTCTCACCTCATCGCATTCTCTCGAGCCATCTGCAGTATTCTTGCTTCCATTCCCTCCGGGACGAGCCTGTCGATGGCTCCCCCGAAGGAGACCACTTCCCGGACCGCCGAGGAGGATATCCCGGTCAGTTCAGGTCGTGCCGGCAGCATCAGCGTTTCCACGTTTCCCAGCTGCCGGTTGATCACCGCCATGGTGTATTCCGAATCAAAATCCGTCACTGAGCGGACCCCCCGGAGCACTGCATCCGCCCCGGTCTCCCGGACACAATCCACAAGCAGCCCGGGATAGGAGAGAACGCGCACATTGGGCATCCCCGACGTCACGCTTTCAAGCAGCTCCATGCGCTGCTCCACGCTGAGCCAGCCCCGTTTGTTCCGGTTGATCATCACCGCCACGATCATCTCTTCCGCAAGGCGGCTGCCCCGCTCAATCAGATCCAGGTGTCCCCGGGTCACGGGGTCAAAGCTTCCCGCATACAGTACTTTCATTTCTCACTCCGCCTAACCAGTGTGATTTCCGTATCCCCGTAATGGCGCAGGTCCGCCGCCCTGAATCCCGGTCCCAGCCTTGGCCCTGCGCCCCTGCGGTGTTCCACCACCACCAGGACCTCCGGGGCCAGCAGGCCGGCCTGTTCCAGTTCGTCGATCATTTCGCCCGTATTCTCCATACGGTAGGGCGGGTCCAGGAAGACCAGGTCATAGGTCTTTCCCTCCGCGCCAAGCTGGGAAATGGCCGCATGATAATCCCGGGGGATCACCCGGCACCGGTCCGCACAGCGCACCTGCTCAATATTTTTCCGGATGCACGAAAGCGCAGAATGGTCGCAGTCCGAAAGCACGGCGCACTGTGCGCCCCTGCTGATCGCTTCCAGGCTCAGCGCGCCCGTTCCGGCAAACAAGTCCAGGACCCGGGCCCCCGGGCATTCAAACTGCAGGATGTTGAAGAGGGACTCCCTCACATAATCCTGAGTCGGCCGCGTGGTCTGTCCCCTGGGGGCCAGCAGCGTCCGGCCCCTGGCCTCTCCCCCGATAATCCGCATGTCCTCCCCCGTCTCTACACCAGGCGGTGCCTGTTGTCTTCCTCCACGTCATTGCGGTGCCCGTAGTGCACCGTCGCACCCGTGGACACCAGTTCCTCCGCCAGTGACTTCTTTTCCGCCTTCCGTAGGGCCGCCTTCTTGGCCTTCCGCTGGGAAAACACCATTTTGACAAAACGGCGCGGTCCCTGCAGATAGCCGGCGACATACGCCGCAGGATAAATGAGCATCAGCAGCGGTATCGTGCGGTCAATCAGGTCCACCTGTCCCTGGGGATCCGGAAAGAAATTCACAAAAATCATGCCCAGCAGCCGCACCACGATGCGCAGCCAGCCCACGCTTTCCATGGGAGCTGCCTGCAGATAGCCCGCAAGCGGCGCCATCACGTCAGCCCGGTTGCCGTAGTTCTGGGTCATCCACAGGGGCAGATCCTGAAGCACATAGGTATAGGGCCGGGTCTGCAGGGCCACGATGACGGCCAGAATCAGGGGAACGGTGAACACAATGGCCGCCGCCAGGACCGCCTTGGAGACGGAAAAGCGCTTTTTGTCCTCCGCCGGATCCGGCTTGCGTCCGGCTTTTTCCTGTTTCTCCCACTGGTAGCTGGCCTCCGCACCCGCCACGCCCCGGGTCATTCCTTCATTGAATACAAGGAAAGCCAGGCCGAGCACGATCACGCCCGTCAGCAGGGCCGCCAGCCACCAGATCCCGATGGCCTGGACACCCGAGAGCATCAGGCCCAGCACGCTGACCGCCAGATAGGACAGGGCCAGGCGCCTGGCCATCCGTCCCGCCCCGGCCAGCGGAGACAGCGGTCTTGCGGGCCACCAGGCAGGCTGCCGGTCTTTTTTCGGTTCACTCACGGTGTGTTCCCTCCATCTCCGGACATCCCTCATAGACCCGGGGGACCCGTTTGCTGATGTTGCACAAAATCTCATAGGAGATGGTTCCCGTCAGACAGGCCATGTCATCCGCACTGAAGGATTCATTCCCCTGACACCCGAGCAGCACCACCTCAGCGCCTGCAGCCGCCTCCGGGATGTCCGTCACGTCCACCATGATCTGGTCCATGCAGACCCGTCCCAGAACAGGCGCGCGGCGGCCGCATACCAGGACCCATCCCCTGTCGGACAGCAGGCGGTTGTAGCCGTCCGCATAGCCCACCGGGAGGGTCATCACCCGGGAATCCCGGTCCAGACGGCAGGTTCCGCCATAGCTGATACGGCTGCCTTCCGGAAGGTTCCGCACCGTTGCCGCCCGTGTCACCCAGGTCAGTGCCGGCATCAGCCCGTCGATCCCCGGGCAGGGAGGATAGCCGTAGAGGGCAATGCCCCCCCGCACCATGTCGTGGTGCAGCCGGGGATATCTGAAGATCGATGCCGTGTTGGCCCCGTGAATCAGGAGCTTTCTGCCGTTCATCCGGGAACTGACCGCCAGACAGATGTCCTCAAAACGGTCCATCTGCAGCAGCGTTCCGGTGCTCTCCTCCTCATCCGCCGTGGCCATATGGGTCATGATGCCCTCCAGTTCCACACCCTGCGCACGCTGCGCATATTCCGCCATGTCCACAGCCGCCTCCGGAGTGCAGACCCCGATGCGGCCCATTCCCGTATCCGCCGCCAGATGGACCCGCACGGTCTTTTCAAGACGACGGGCCGCCCTGCTCAGACTGTCCACATGGCAGGTTTCATAGACCACCGGAATCAGGTCATGGCGGACAATTTCCTCTGCCGCCTGGTCCTCCGTGGTCCCCAGAATATGGATAGGAGCGGCAATCCCCGCCTCCCGCAGCTCAATTCCCTCCTCGGGAATCGCCACAGCCAGGCGGGCTGCGCCGGCTTCCAGACAGGCCCGGGCCACCGGAACGGCCCCGTGGCCGTAGGCATCCGCCTTCACCACGGCCAGAAACTGCGTATCCGGAGAGAGACATGCCCTCATCATCTCCACATTGTGCCTGATTGCCCTGAGGCTGACCCGGGCATATGTCGTTCTAAGCATATTTCGCCTTTCCACCGCCGGATTCCCGGCAGACAGCCCCCTCCCGCCGTCATTCCAGGTCGGAGAGGTTTCTGCTTCTACAAAATTACATACTGATTTATCGTATTATAGCGATTTTTCATGTTCAGGGCAAGGAAAAGCCAAAAATCCTGTCATTTCCTGTTTTTTCCTTCTGCCTGCACTCCTTTTGCGGCCCGGGCTCCGCCTCCCGCTGCAGGCATCCCCGGGGCACGCTCCCGATTCAGAAGATCGTGCGTTTGCCGAAGGTGGGTTTTTCATGGCCGCCGGTATACCCTGAGGCACGGAAAACCTTCCGCGTCCGGGGGACCTCATATTCCCGAAACTTCAAGCCCCTCCATCCCGTCGAAAGGGCCCTCAGGGCGCATCGGAGGCTATCAAAGGCCCATGCAGATGTGAAAATCCGTTTCCCGTCGTCAACGTGATGCAAAGCGCACATGGCGATGCCCACAGCGTGCAAATCCGATCGGGTTCTGGTTTTTCCAAACAAAGCGGGCATCCGC
>CACYCQ010000297.1:0-5821 GCA_902772995.1 uncultured Eubacteriales bacterium | reverse complement strand
TTGGATGGATGGTCATGAGCGTCACCGGTGCGCTTCCCTTTCTCTTCAGCGGAGAAATCACTGGTGTGACGGATGCCATTTTTGAAACGGTTTCCGGATTTACCACAACCGGAACCAGCATTGTCCCCAATCCGGAGGTCCTCAGCCACTGCGTGAACATGTGGCGCTGCTTTACCCACTGGATCGGGGGCATGGGCGTGCTGGTCTTCCTGCTGGCGGTGCTGCCCATGGTCAGCGGCGGAAGCAATATGCAGCTGATGAAGGCGGAAAGCCCGGGCCCCTCCGTGGGCAAGCTGGTGCCCAAGGTGCGATTTACGGCGCAGATGCTGTATTTTCTCTATGTGGCCATGACCCTGGTCGAAGTGATTCTGCTGCTTCTGGGCGGGACAGGCCTGTTTGATGCGCTGTGCATTTCCTTTGCGACGGCCGGAACGGGCGGATTCGGAACCCGTCAGGACTCCCTGGCAGGCTTTTCCCCCTATGTCCAGTGGGTCGTGACGGTCTTCATGATCCTCTTCGGCGTGAATTTTAACGTATATTATCTTCTGTTCCTCAGGAAGATCCGGGAAGCCCTGCACTGCGAGGAGATGCGCTGGTACCTGGGAATCATCGGCGTGGCCACGCTCCTGATCTTTGGAAACACCTTCAGCCGGCTTCTTTCCGTGGAACACAACCTGCGCAATGCGGCCTTCCAGGTGGCCTCCATCATCACCACCACGGGATTCTCCACCACGGCCTTTGATGCCTGGCCCTCCCTGTCCCGGCTGCTTCTGGTGCTGCTTATGTTTATCGGTGCCTGTGCGGGTTCCACCGGCGGCGGAACCAAGGTGGTCCGCGTGGTGTGCATGACCAAGCAGTTCGGCGTGTATATGGGCTCCTTCCTTCACCCCCGCGCGGTCCGGAAGATCAAGTTTGAGGGAAAGGTACTGGAGAACGATACGCTGCGCGCGATTCAGGTCTATTATGTGGGCGTGGTGGGGATTGTGACCCTGTCGGTCATGCTGCTTTCCCTGGAAAACCGGGACCTGGTCACCACATTCACGGCGGTGGCGGCCACCTTCAACAATATCGGACCTGGCCTGGCCGAAGCCTCCGGCTCCTTTGAGAGCTTCACCCTGCTGTCCAAGTGGGTCATGATCTTTGACATGCTGGCGGGACGCCTTGAAATCTTCCCCATGCTCCTGATGTTCCATCCCAGACTCTGGAAGGAAGGCTTTTCTGAAATCCGGGTGCTTGCCAAGCGCAGGCGCCTGATCAACGGACGAACCTGACCTGCAGCAGCGCCCTTCGGGGCGCTGTTTTTTCGAAGTGACGGCCTTGCGGGCGGGCATGCGGTACAATCCGTGCGGGGCACTGAAAAAACAAATTTCTTTTCAATTTTCTGCTTCTCTGATATAATCTTCGCCGAAGGAAAACGGCTGAATCACCGTTTTTATATGCCGCGGAGCGGAGAATAGACTAAGGAGGCTGTAATTTATGAAGGATTTTAAGGTCAAGGATATCCGCAACATCGCTGTGCTGGGGCACGGTTCTGAAGGAAAGACCACGCTGGTCGAGTCCATGCTCTACTGTTCCGGAGCAATCGACCGTCAGGGCCGTGTCGAAGATGGCAATACCGTCAGCGATTATGATCCCGAAGAGATCAAGCGCCATATTTCCATCAGCGCCAGCGTAGCGCCCGTGGAGATTCACGGAAAGAAGATCAACCTCATTGACGTTCCGGGGTATTTTGACTTTGCCGGCGAAGCTGCCGGAGCCCTGTCCGCAGTGGAGGGCGCCCTGATTGTCATGAGCGCCGCCACCGGTATTTCCACCGGATTCGAGAAGGCGTGGGAAGCCACCGGCAAGCATGGTCTGGCCCGTTTCATCGCCGTGTCTCAGGTGGACCGTGAGCATGTCAACTACGAGAAGGTGCTTGACCAGCTCCGCGAGGTGTACGGCTCCTGCATCGTGCCCATGGTGCTGCCCATCGGTGAAGGCACCAGCTTCAGGGGCGTTGTGGATGTCCTGAGCGGCAAGGCGTTTACCGGCGTGCACAAGGACCGCAAGGAGATCCCGGTTCCGGAAGATATGAAGGACAGGGTGGAACAGGCGCTGGATGCCTGCCACGAAGCTGCGGCCTCCACCAGCGAGGAGCTCATGGAGAAGTTCTTTGACGAGGGACGCCTGAGTGAGGAAGAGATGCTGCGCGGCCTGTCCGCCGGAATCTACAGCGGCGACATTGTTCCCGTTGCACCGGTATCCGGCGTGGACGGCAAGGGCGTGCGCCCGCTGATGTTCGCACTGGCCTCCTATATGCCCTCTCCCATGGAGCGGACCTATCATGGCACCAATCCCAAGGACAAGAGCGTGCATATCCGCCATTCCGATCCCACCGAGAGCTTCACGGCCCAGGTCTTCAAGACCATCGCCGACCCGTTCGTGGGCAAGCTGTCCCTGGTCAAGGTGATCTCCGGCGTACTCACGCCGCAGACGGCCCTCTACAATGCCAACAAGGACAAGGCGGAAAAGGCAGCCGGCCTGTTCGTGATCCGCGGCAAGAAGCAGACCCCCGTCAATTCTCTCAATGCCGGCGACATCGGCGCCCTGAGCAAGCTGCAGTACACCTCCACCGGCGACAGCCTCAGCGAGGCGAACAAGCCGATCCAGTATGACGACATCGAGTTCCCGGCTCCCCAGATCTCCATGGCCGTCTATGCCAAAAAAGCCGGCGAGGAAGACAAGGTGTTCTCCGGACTCGCCCGTCTGTGCGAGGAAATGCCCGATGTCATCGTGGCCAAGGATCCCATGACCACGGAGACCCTGATCAGCGGCCAGGGCGAGCTGGAGCTGGAGATTATCCGGCAGAAGCTGCAGTCCAAGTTCGGCGCGGAAGCCGTCTTCAAGGATCCCAAGATTGCCTACAGGGAGACCATCCGCAAGACCATCGATGTCCAGGGACGCCACAAGAAGCAGTCCGGCGGACACGGCCAGTTCGGCGATGTGTGGATCGAGTTTTCTCCCACCGCGGATCCGTCTGTGGATTTTGAGTTTGAAGACGCGGTTGTGGGCGGCGCTGTGCCCCGCAACTTCATTCCCTCCGTTGAAAAGGGACTGCGCGAGAACCTGGTGAAGGGCGTTCTGGCCGGATATCCCATGACCGGACTGCATGCCAAGCTGCATGACGGTTCCTATCATCCGGTGGACTCTTCCGAAATGGCCTTCAAGACCGCGGCGCGCATTGCCTACAAGCAGTGCATCAAGGCCTCCCCGGTCCTGCTTGAGCCCATCATGCACGTGGAAGTCAGCGTGCCGGACGAGTACATGGGCGACATCATCGGCGACCTGAACAAGCGCCGCGGCCGGATCCTGGGTATGGAACCGCTGGGCGGAAAGCAGATCATCACCGCTGAAGTACCTCAGGCGGAAATGTTCAAGTACGCCACTGACCTGCGTTCCATCACCCAGGCCAAGGGCAGCTTCAGGATGAACTTTGAGCGCTATGAGGAAGTGCCGCAGCTGAACGCGGACAAGATCATCGAGGCCCGCAAGTCCGAACTGGAAGACGACGACGAGTAATATACCCGGAAGCCGCGGCACTGCCGCGGCTTTTTTTGTACCTGTCAAACCCGCGGATGAAGAGGATCTGCCGGGCCGGTGGGGCCTGCAGCCGGGAATGCAAATCTCATGAAAAACTTGACACTGTGTATCGTCGTAGTTAAAATGTGAACAGCATTTGTGAAGTGTGAGAGCTGTCACGTTTTCGGACTTTGTCCGTTATATATACTGTTCCTTCGGGAAAGGGTCACAACGACTGCAATTGATTGGGTGGGGTTTGGGTATTTCTGAGCTTGATCAGCAACTGGACAGGGGTGAAACGCCCCTGGATGGGAGGAAAAACAGCCGTAGACACGGATACCAGGGGACTTTTATATAGACAATTGAATACATGCTGCTGTACGTAAAGCTGTCTTTTCAGGGCGTGTTTTTCGTGCGTCAACGGCAACCTTCACACTGCGCCGGACCATCCGGCTTGAGTTAGAATTAGAACTTTATGTAGAAAGGGTGTGAAGGATGTCGGTTTTTTTAACGATTCTGGGAATTCTGGTTGCTCTGGCTGCGGGCGGGGCGGCTGGTTATGTTTACCGCAGAGACGTGCAGGAAAGAAAGATCGGGCGCACGGAAGAATATGCGCGCAATCTCCTCGATGACGCTCAGCGCAAGGCGGAAGAGAAGAAGAAGGAAAGCATTCTTGAGGCGAAGGAAGAGGTTATCCGCCTGAAAAATGAACTGGACCGCGAGGTTCGTGACCGCCGCGCCGAGGTGCAGCGGTCCGAGCGGCGGGTTGCCCAGAGGGAAGAACAGCTGGACAAGAAGGCGGATGCCCTGGATGCCAGGGAGATCGGCATAGAGAAGAAGCAGGAGGACCTGGAAAAGCTGACTGCGGAGGCGCAGGTATATCTGGCCAAGCAGAAGGAGGAAGCGGAACGCGCAAGGGAAATCTCGGAAGAAACCCGGAAAAAGGCGGATGCCGAGCTGGAGCGCGTTGCGGGACTGACGCAGTTTGAGGCCAGGGATATCCTGATCGGGCGGATTCAGAAGGAAGCCTATCACGACGCGGGCGCCATGGTTCGCGAAATTGAACAGAAGGCCAAGGATGAGGCGGACAAGAAGGCCCGGAACATCGTGACCCTGGCCATCCAGCGCTGCGCCGCGGACCATGTGGCGGAAACTACGGTCTCCGTGGTCAACCTGCCCAATGAGGACATGAAGGGACGCATCATCGGGCGTGAGGGACGCAATATCCGCACGCTTGAAACCGCCACCGGCGTGGACCTGATCATCGATGACACGCCCGAGGCGGTGGTGGTCTCCGCCTTTGATCCCGTTCGCCGCGAGGTGGCCCGTCTGGCCCTTGAAAAGCTGATCGCCGATGGCCGGATCCATCCGGCAAGAATCGAGGAACTGGTGGAGAAGGCCCGCCGTGAGGTGGACAACCAGATCCGCGAGGCCGGCGAGCAGGCCGTCTTTGACACCAACATGCACGGTATCCATCCCGAGCTGGTCAAGCTGCTGGGCAGGATGCGCTACAGGACCAGCTACGGACAGAACGTGCTCAAACATTCCATTGAGGTGTGCCATCTGGCAGGACTGATGGCTGCCGAGGTGGGTGCGGATGTCCAGCTGGCCAAGCGGGCGGGACTTCTTCACGATATCGGCAAGGCTGTGGACCATGAGCAGGAAGGCACCCACGTGGAGCTGGGTGTGGAGCTCTGCAAGCGGTACCGTGAATCCCCCGAGGTTATTCACTGCATCGCCGCCCATCACAATGACATCGAGCCCCAGACCGTGGAGGCGGTGCTGGTGCAGGCGGCGGATGCGATTTCCGCGGCACGTCCCGGCGCCCGCAGGGAGTCCATTGAAAATTACATCCATCGTCTTGAGAAACTTGAGGAGATCGCCTCCAGCTTCCAGGGCGTGGAGAAGTCCTTTGCGATCCAGTCCGGACGCGAGGTCCGCATCATGGTCAAGCCCGAGGACATCAACGATGAGGGAACCATTGTGCTGGCCCGCGAAGTGGCCAAGCGCATCGAGGCGGAGATGGAGTACCCGGGACAGATCAAGGTCAATGTGATCCGCGAAACCCGGGCGACCGAGTTTGCCAAGTAAGCACCCTGAAAAAGAAGGAACCGCCTGACAAAGGCGGTTCCTTTTTTTCAGGCAGGCTGCGGGGCGTTTGGGAAAAGAAAAAGCCCGGACAGCAGCGGGGAAGCAGGTCTGCGCCCGGACCTTCGGGGGGAAAAGGGCGGCAAAAGCAGGAGCCGGAGGGAAAAAATTTCGG
>CACYCQ010000296.1:0-6176 GCA_902772995.1 uncultured Eubacteriales bacterium | reverse complement strand
GCTGCTGGACATGGAAAGCCTCCCTTTCTTGGGCTGAATTCAGGAATCCTGGAGCTCCAGGGTGGTGGTCAGGCTGTGGGAGAAGGGCACCACCACCTTTGAGGTGGCCTCCCTTTGCCCGTAATGGAAGGAGCAGGAGCAGGGCACCAGCTGCGCGCCGCCTTCGGAAAAGGTCATCCGGGCGGTAAAGCCTGGCCCCGTCAAAGCGAGGGTGCTGCCGGAAAGGGCAGCCTGGATGTCCGGGGAGAGCACGAAGACCGCCTGGGCCGGGGCCTCCCGGGAAAGGGCATCCTCCACCCGGAGGGTCCGCTCCCCGTCAAAGGACAGCGTCCGCTCGTGGATCACGGGCGCGTACCCGTCCTGGGACATGGACAGGCGCACATGGCCGTCCTCCTCCTGAAGCTTCTTGAGCTGTGCCCGGGCCTGGCGCCCCCACAGGAAGGCCCCCAGCATCTCGGACTGGTCCGCCCCGCCCACGCATACCGTGTTGTGGCTGCGGGTCCGCCGAAACTCGTTGCGGCTGGGCAGGTCGCAGTGATAGATGTACGTGCCGGGATCGATCAGCACGGGGTGCCCCATAAAGAACAGCTGGAAGCTCAGGGCATCCGCATGGCCGTGGGCGCAGAGGCTGCCAAAGCCCAGGGGGCCGTGGTCCACTCCCAGAAACACCCGACGGTCGCGGCTGCGCAGGAGGGTGACGCCGCCCTCCCGGTACGAGGAGACCAGTTCCGGCCGGGCGGGGGCGCTATTTATCACGGCGTCAAAGTCCGCCTGCGGGAACAGCCAGTGGAGGGTCTCCTCCGTCAGGGCGGACAGGTCCGTGAGCGGGGTGCCCAGCACCAGGGAGCACAGCCCCAGCACCCGGCGGTAGGGGGCGTCGGCGGGGGGGAGCACCTCCGGAAGGGAGATGCCGTCCAGGTCCAGGATCTTCCCCTCGTCGTCATCCCCGAAGACCACGGCCTCCCCGAAGTCCCCCAGGCAGTCCCCCACATAGCGGCACATGGACAAAAGCCCGGGGGCCCAGGACGCCGGCACGGGAAGACCGTTTGTCTTCAGCAGGCGCATCATGAGCCCCATGGCCTCCAGGTAGAAGGCCTGGTAGTGCAGGGAGACCTCCCGGTTGACGCCGTCCGGGAAATTCTGCCGGGGGAGCTCCTCGGTCAGGATGGACACGGCCAGGTCGACCCAGGGCGCGTGACCAAAAAGGATGCCGCTGTGCCCCAGGGCGCAGGCCTCCACGATGAGGTGGTTGTTGGCGGAGGAGAAGCGGGAGCGGTGGGCCTCCACGTATCGGGTCATGTTCAGGATGCCCCGCCGCAGCCCCTCCGCAAGCTCCCCGCCCTCCCCGGCCATGGACAGAAAGGCCAGGGCATAGGCCCAGTTGATCGCCCGGATGGCCACCTCCATGACGCTGGTCCAGGCGATGCCGTGCAGGAAGGGGAAGGTGAGGTTCCAGTCCTCAAAGAGCGCCCTGAGCTCCTCAAGGAAGCGATCTTCCCGGGTCAGATAAAAGTCCTTGGCCAGCAGGGCAAACTGGAAATGGCGGCTCAGCTCCCAGCTGGTGCGGGCGTCCCCGATGTCATCGCGCTGCTTGTAGGCAAGGTCGGGGGAAAAGGTGGAGGGCCACTCGGCCCCCGTCTGAAAGCCCGCCCGCCAGCAGGTTTTGTACGCGGCGTAGGAAGCGCCGCCCAGCAGATGGATGTCCGTGCGGGCAGAGGCAAAGGGGTTGCTTTCTGTCAGGTGAAACCGGGCGGCATCCGGCTGCAGGGAGGACAGATCGGGGGTGAAACCCTCCTTGTCCACCCGGCGGGGGGACAGGAAGGCGGCGCGCTCCCGGCGCTCGAGCCTTTTCTGGGAGAGCCGCCACAGGACCTCCCGGGGGCTCATGGCCCGAAGGCGCCTGATATACCATGCGGCATTGGCCATGGGGACACCTCCCTCCCCTTAAAACTCCGTGGTGGCCATGTCCCGCTCCAGGGCTTTCTGCTGGTCGGGATGGACGTTGATGTTGCCCCAGGAGATGCCCTCGTAGTTCCCGGGATAGTTGAGCTCCCTGAACTGGCGCACCAGGTCCACCAGGATCTTTCCCGGGTACTTTTCGGGAATCGTCTCGAATTCCTTCTCCCGGTTGGTGATCACCAGCACGTCGCAGCTGCGGCACACCGCATCCAGGTCCTCGGTGATGATCTCGTGCAGGTGGGGGAGCTTGGCGGCGATGAAGTCGGCATTGGTGCCGGTGAGCTGGGAGATGCGCACGTTCCGGTCGTAGATCTGCAGGCTGTAGCCCTTGCCGTGGAGCACCTCGATGACGTCCACGATGGGGCTGTTGCGCAGGTCGTCGGTGCCGGCCTTGAAGCTCAGGCCCAGGATGCCCACCTTCCGGCGCCCCTTGCTCTCGATGATCTCCACGGCGATCTGCTTCTGGATCTCGTTGGAGGCGTTGATGGCCCCGATCACCGGGGTGTCCACGTACAGGTCATGGGCCAGGGTGCGCAGGGCCTTGGAGTCCTTGGGCAGGCAGGAGCCGCCGTAGGCGAAGCCGGGCTTGAAGTAGTAGGGGGAGATGTTGAGCTGCCGGTCCTTGCAGAAAATCTCCATGACCTTGTGGCTGTCGATGCCCAGGGCCTTGCAGATGTTGCCCACCTCGTTGCCAAAGACGATCTTGAGGGCATGGAAGGTGTTGTTGACGTACTTCATGATCTCCGCAACCTCGATGTCCGTGGAGATGAACTCCCCGGGGATCTCCCGGTACAGTTCCCGCATCATCTCCTCCGCCCGGGGGCTGTCCGTGCCGATGAGGGTCAGGGGGGGATGGAGGTAATCCTGCACGGAGGTGCCCTCCCGCAGGAACTCGGGATTGGAGACCACGGTAAAGTCCTGTCCCCGGACCTTTCCGGAAGCCTCGGCGATGAGCTCGCCCACCTTCCGGTTGGTGCCCGGCAGCACGGTGGAGCGGATGGCGACCACGTGGAAGGTGTCCTTGTCCCGCAGGGCTTCCCCGATCTGCCGCGCCACCGCGTGGATGTAGGACAGGTTCAGGTGCCCCTCCCGGCTGCTGGGGGTGCCCACCACGATGAAGGAAACGTCGGAGTGGTGCACGGCGTAGTGGGTATCCAGGGTGGCCGTGAGCAGCCCCTTTTCATGGCCCTCCCGGACCAGCTCGGCGATGTCCGCCTCGATGATGGTGGGGCGGCCCTGGTTGATCAGGTCCACCTTCGCTTTGGACACGTCCACGCCGATGACGTGGTGTCCGAGTTTCGCGCAGCAGGCCGCGCCCACGCAGCCCACATATCCCAGGCCAAAGATGCTGATGTTCATGAATGCTGTCCTCCCTTTTGAGTCGGTGGTTCCGGTTCAAGCACGGTTTTGTCGCCGGCGGCGATCTCGTCCCCGACCTGCACCTCGATGGCGTCCAGGTCCGTGTCGGCGATCAGGGTGTGGCGGGTCCCGGCGGGGACCTGCACCACGTCCCCGGGGGAAATGGGCCGGGGCTCCCCATTCAGGATCATCTGTCCCGTGCCCCGGGTGAAGGTGTACACCTCGTCCCGGTGCGCGTGGACGTGGGTGGTCATGCGGCTGCCCGCGGCCATGTGGATGCGGATGGTCATGCACCGGGGCATGACCCCCAGCACCGTGTAGGTCCCCCAGGACTTTTCGGCGAAGCGGGCCTCCCTGCAGATGCGCTCCACATAGGGCTTCATGGCGCCGCTGCGCTCCTTGTCGGAGACCAGGATGCCGTCGCCGCTGGCCGCCACCACCAGGTCATGGACGCCCATCACCAGGATGGGGATGTCCATCTCGTTGACCACGTGGACATTGGAGCAGGTCTCGTCGATCAGGACCTCTCCCATGGCCGGCCGGGGCATGACCTCGGCCATCATGTTCCAGCTGCCCACGTCCTTCCATTCCCCCGTATAGCGCATGACCTGGATGGAGGGTTCCTTTTCCACCACCGCGTAGTCAAAGGAGATGCGGGGAAGGTCGGTGTAGCGGGAGAGGAGGTCCGCATAGGTGGTGCAGGAAAGCTCCCTTTCCGCGATCTCCAGCAGGTACCCCAGGCGGAAGGCGAAGATGCCGGCGTTCCACAGGGCGCCCCGGCGGATGTAGGACGCCGCGGTGTCCCGGTCGGGCTTTTCAAAAAAGGCCGTGACCGGGCTGACCGGCTCTGCGGTTTCGGGCAGGATGTAGCCGTACTTCTTGCTGGGCACGGTGGGGGCGATGCCCATGAGGGTCAGCCTTGCCGTGTCCTGCAGGACCAGGTCGTGGAGCTTTTTTAGGGCCTCAAAGTAGCTGTCCTCCACGTAGGGGTCCACCGGGCACACCACCACGGGCTCCTCCGGGCGGAGAAGCGAGACGTCCCGCAGGTACAGGGAGGCCAGGGCGATGGCGGGGAAGGTGTCCCGCCGGGCGGGCTCCACGCAGACGGAGAGATTCTTTCCCACCTGGTTGCGGATGGAGGACACCTGGGACTCGCTGGTGGCCACCGTCACGCGGGCGTCGGGATCCACGCGCAGAATCTGCCGGGTCACGCGCTGGATCATGGATTCCGGGGCCCCGTCGGGACCCTCGAACAGGCGGAGGAACTGCTTGGACCTGACGTCATTGGACAGGGGCCAGAGGCGTTTCCCGGATCCGCCGGAAAGCAGGATGATGTTCATATGTGACCTCCAGGTTCGGGAAAATCAGGGGGAGGCGGGGGCGGAAAGGGATTCGTAGATGGAAAAAAGCTCCCTGGCCGAGGTCTCCCAGGTGTACTTGGTGCGCGTAAGGGTCCGGATGGCCTCCTGCATGCGGGCCTTCTCCCGGGGAGAGAGCGCCATAAAGCGCAGCAGGGCGTCCCGCAGGCCCTCGGGGGAGCCGGGGGGATACAGCAGGCCCGTGGCCCCGTTGTCCGTTTCCTCCACGAAGGTGGGCAGGGCGCTGGCGATGACGGGTTTGTCAAAGCCGTATGCGAGCAGCAGCGCCCCGCTGCCGTAGATCTCCCTGTAGGGGAACAGGCAGCAGTCCGCGCGGCCCAGAAGCTCCGGCACCTCGCCGTCTGCGATGAAGCGAAGGTCCAGGCGCACAAAGGAGCCAAGGCCCAGTTCCTGGACCTGCGCTTCGTAGTCCGTGGGGTCCTCCCCTTTGCGCTGGCTGCCGGCGATGACCACCTCCATGCGCTCCCTGGCCTCCTCGGGCAGCAGCGCGCAGGCGCGCAGCAGGTCCTCGATGCCCTTGTAGCGCCGGACCTTGCCAAAGAGCAGGAACACGGTCCTCTCGTGGGGGACGGGGGCGGGGGCGCTGCCGTAGGTGTCAAAGGTCCCGTGGGGAAGGACGTGGATGCGGGGGGCCGCCTCCGGGGCGAAGGCCTCCAGCACCTGCCGGCTGGCCTGGTTGTGCACGATGAGCGCGTCACAGGCCCCGTACCAGCGGCGAAGCAGCCGGGCCTCCTTCTCCCCGCCGGACTCATGGGGCAGGATGTTGTGGGCGGTGGCCACCAGGCGCACGCGGCGCAGGCGGCAAAGGGAGATGAACAGGGGAATTTCCAGGGACGCCTTCTTGAAGGCCTGGACATGGAGCACGTCGTAGCCGCCAAAGAGGATCTCGCGGCACACCCGCGCGATGCCCCGGGCATAGGACAGGAGCCCCGCGAGCTTCTTTTCCCTGACGCGGTTTTCCAGCACGCACAGCCCCCGGAAGGGCTCCCCCTCCGGATGGTAGGCCCGGGGCGCGCACAGCGTCAGGTCCACATGCCGGGCGAGTTGCCGGCAGAGGCTTTGGGAGTAGGGCTGCCCGGGCAGCCACTGGTCCAGCATCAGCACTTTCATGGAGGGCCTCCTTTGGGTCAGGCTTCGTAGAGCTGGCGGTACAGCCGGTCCAGCGGGGTCTCGCCGGCCGGGGCAGAGGGCGAAGGGCTCCAGGCCCCCCCGGCGGGGGATGCCGGCAGGTTCCGGAAGGACGCGGGGGTGACCTGAGGGGCGGCCCCGGTCTCCCGGAAGGACGGGGAGGCGGTTTCAGGGGGCGCCTCCGGCCTCTGGAAGAGGGACAGGGGAATTTCGGGAAGCGCTGCCTCCCCGGGGACGTCCCCGGCAGGCGCCTCCTGAGAGGGCGCCCCGGCGCCGGGCCTTTCCGCCTCCGGGAAGGAGGACGGCGGGACCAGGCCGAATGCGGGCGGGGAAGCCCCTTCAGGGCCGCGG
>CACYCQ010000295.1:0-8286 GCA_902772995.1 uncultured Eubacteriales bacterium | reverse complement strand
TTTTGCACCCCCTGGCCTTTGCGCTGCTGTGCGCGCTGCCCCTTCGGTGCTTCTGTTCCGTCCAGAACGCCCAGCAGATCAAGGGCCGGCTGGACAGCGGCATCCATGCCGGCTCCCCGGAGGCCTATGAAAGCGACATCCTCTCCGCCCTGCAGGACATGACCCTGTCCTTCTCCCGGGAAGGCCTTCTCCCGGCAGTGCTCATGGCCCTCTTCCTTCCCCTCCGCCTGAGCCCCGGCATCGGCATGTTCCTCCTGCTTCAGTCCCTCCTGCCGGACGCGCCCCTCATGGAACTGCGCACCCGTCTTGTCTCCATGACGGACCGGCTTCTGTCCGGCCTGCTGATGCTGTGCTGCGGAGTGGTGGGCCGGCTTCCCGTGGGCATCACCGGCCAGGGTCCCTTTCCCCGCCTGGTCTCCATTCTGAAGCTGGATATGGCCCACCGGGAGGACCACATGCCCCTCTCCGGGGATATCTCCCAGGGCGCGCTGCTGCTTGGCGTGTGCCTGTGCCTGACTGTCCTCGTGCTGACGGTGCTGCTGCTGCTCCTGCGCGTATGAAAAAACCGGCATCCCCGAAAAAACGGGGGTGCCGGTCTGTTTCTGCGGCCTTCTACAGTCCCATGTTGATGGCCTTTTCAAAGATCTTCCGGGCCAGGGGCGCCGCCACGGTGCCGCCGCTTCCGGCGTTTTCCACCACGATGCTGACGGCATAGGGCGCGCGGTCATTGGTCACGTAGCCCACGAACCAGGCGTGGCTCCCCACGCTCTTGTCATCGCTGGGCTCCGCGGTGCCGGTCTTGCCGGCCACCACGTAGCCGCTGCCCAGCGCCGCCCGCCGTCCGGTCCCGTTTTTGACGGCGTTGATCATGTCCCGCTCCACCCGCCGGGCCACCTCCGGAGAGAGGGCGGTCCAGCTGGATTTCTGGGGCAGGGCGCGGTTGTGGCCGCCGGGCGTGATGATGCGGCTGATCAGCCGCGGTTCCTTCATGACCCCGTTGCAGGCCACGGCCGAAACGATCATGGCCATGTGCAGCGGCGTCACCAGCACCCGTCCCTGGCCGATGGATGACCAGGCCAGGTCCTCCGCGCTGGCATTGTCGATGGGATAGCTGGAATTGTAGACGATCAGGTCGCTGAAGAGGTAGTTCTGGTTAAAGCCCAGCCGCTCCGCCGTATCCCCCAGCATGGTGTAGCCCAGGTCCTGGGAGATGGCGGCAAAGGCCGTGTTGCAGGAATTGGCAAAGGCCGTGGACAGGTTCTGCACGCCATGGGCCGAGTTTTCCGTCACGGAATAGCTGCCCACCGGATAATAGCCCGTGCAGTCAAAGGCAAAATCCTCCAGGTCCGGCAGGTTCTCATAGGCCGAGGCCAGGGTCACGATCTTGAAGGTGGACCCCGGCGGGTACAGGCCCTGGATAGCCCGGTTCATGAGAGGGCCGCCCTCATTGTCCACCATGGCCTCCGTGACGTTCAGGGGATCGAACTGGGGCATGGACACCATGGACAGAATCTCGCCGGTGCGGTAGTTCATCACCACCACCGCGCCCTTCTTTCCCGCGGGGAATTCTCTGGAGATGTAGCGGGAAAGGCTTTCGCTGATGGTCAGGACCACATCGTCTCCCCGAAGCGGGGTGCCCGTGACGGCATCCTTGAGCCGCTCCATCAGGCGGGCATTGAAGCCCAGCAGGTGCTGGGCATGGAAGGTGTCCACGCCCGTGGAGACGTAGCCCTCGCTGTCTCCCACCACCTGGGAGACCGCCATGCGCACATCCCGGCTGCCGCTGTAGCTGCGCTCCCCGTTTTCATCCGTCCATGCCAGCCATGACCCCATCCGGTCCGAGACGGTTCCCATGGTGACAATCCGCTTCTGGTTGCTGATGCGGGGATTGTGGGCGTTGGCCACCCAGCGCCCGCCGTAGAAGTAGATGGAATAGCAGAAATAAAACCCGGTCAGCACGAAGCAGCCCAGGATACAGACAAGCAGCAGGCGGATGCGTCTGCGGATGACCTTCATCCTCTGTTCCCTCCCTCCGCCATCGCCGTGCGTTCCTCCCGGTGATTGATCGCATATACGCCCTGCAGAATCCCCACCATGGCCATGCAGGTCACGTAGGAGGAACCGCCGTAGCTGAGAAAGGGCATGGTCACGCCGGTGATGGGAATCAGCTTGATCACCCCTGCCGTGATCATCAGGGTCTGGATGGACAGGGCCGCCACCGTGCCGCATCCCAGGAGCATGTTCATGGAATGCCGGCAGTTCAGGGAGGCGGAAATTCCCCTGGCAAAGAGCAGGACGTAGATGAGCAGCAGGGCGATGCCGAACACCTGGCCCATCTGTTCACAGGCCACGGCAAAGATAAAGTCATTGTAATACGCCGGAATCTTTCCAGGGGTGCCCTGCCCCAGGCCCATCCCGTACAGTCCGCCGGAGCCGATGGCCAAGAGGGCCTGGATGATCTGGTAGCCCCCGCCCATGGGATCGCTCCAGGGATTGCGCCACATGGCCACACGCACCTTGACGTGGGCGAACATCCGGTATCCCAGCAGGGCCGCCCCCACGCCGCCGCCCAGGCCCAGCGCCGTGAGCAGCAGGTTCCCGGAGGCCACAAAGAACATGATCAGCGCGGTGAGGTAGTAGATGAGGGCGGTTCCCAGGTCCCGCTGCAGCATGAGCAGCAGCAGGCAGGCGCCCGTAAAGAGGATCGCCGGCAGCATCTGCAGCAGCGTCCTGTGGGAACTGAAATAGTAGGCCAGGGACAGGATCAGGGAGAGTTTGACAAACTCGCTGGGCTGGATGCTGAAGCCTCCGAAGACGGGCAGCCAGTTCTTGGCGCCAAAGACCCACTGTCCAAAGATCAGGGGCAGCGTCAGCGCCACAATCCCCAGCACCATGGACACAAGGGTCAGTCCCCGGAACCTGCGCACCCTGTCCACCACCATGGAAAAGACCACCATGATCACCAGGCCCGCCACATAAAAGATGCACTGGCGTATCCCCCGGTCCGGGGACACGGTGCACAGCAGCAGAACGCCGGTTCCGCACAGGAAATTGGTCAGGCCCATCATGAGCGGGTCCATGGAAAACCACCGGGGAAACTTCAGCGTGGACACAAGGCCCAGGATCACCATCACCAGGGACACCACCGCAAAGGACACCTTATAGGCCTCATCCGCCGTGGAGAAGGTCAGCAGCATGCCAAGGCCCTCAAAGCAGGCGGTCGCCAGGGCGATGATCCAGGTCGTCACCCCCGGATTCCCGGAGAACCTGCGCGCACCCCCGGTCTCACCGCTGCGCCTGCCGGCTCTTTTGTGCGGCGCTGCTGCGCTTTTTTTCTGCAGTTTTCTCGCTGCGGCTGTCATGAGACCTCCTCCGTTTACTGCTGTCCGTTGCGGGCCTGTCCCGTCCGTTTTTTTTGTCAGGCTGTCTGTTCCTGCGTTCCCGTCTCAGGGAGAAGGGGGAACCGATGAATATCTCCCGGCCCTGTTTGACGCGCCTTCTGCGGGCACCGGTCACATACGGCGTCTCCATGCCGCGGGGACCGGCCGCACTCTCATAGAGGGTAAGCTTCATCCGGACCGTTCCCAGATTCAGCACCGCACCGTTCCTGAGGACGGCTTCATCGCCGACCGACACGGGCACGTTGTCTGCCAGCATGCCGTCCCTGCGCACGGGAACCACATGAAGCTGACCCTCGTCCACCCAGAAAAAAGCGGAACGAAGGTGCACCCCCCGGCTGGGCAGAAAAATGTCGCTGACCCGGGAGGAGCCCATCATGCCCTCATAGGGAACCGGGATGTCCTCCCCCACGGAGGCGCGCAGGTTTCCCCTCTCGATCACATGCAGCTTTCCCGCAATGCCGGCACGGCGCCATCTTCCCGCTTCCGACAGGATCTGCATGATCCCCGCCACGAACACGATCAGGATCAGAACGGCACTGATATAGCCAAAGCCCTGTGTAAACACCTGTACCCATGCATTCGACACGACCGTTCTCCCCCCTGCCTTCTTCTCCATTTCAACGTTTGCACCCGGGCTTTTCTTCCCGGAGCCGGCTTTCATCATACCACAGGTTCTGTTTCTTTTAAAATCCTCCGGAGAAAAGATCCGCCCTCCGGCACCCGGCACCGGCACACCGGGTTTTCGCAATGGCGCCGGTTGCTTGTCAAACATAATCCCCATGTGTATAATGGTATCTACTGCTTTTCAGGGAGGAGGATTTCATGCATGTCTGAAGAACGAATGCTGATCGTGGGCGGGCACCGTCTGGAAGGTGTCACGCATGTCAGCGGCGGAAAAAACACCGCTGTCGCCATCATTCCCGCCACCATTCTCAGCAAGACTCCCTGCGTCATTGAAAATGTCCCTGATATCGAGGATGTCAAGGTGTCCGTGGAGATCCTTCTCCATCTGGGTGCGAAGGTCGAGTGGAATCCCGAAGAAGGCGTCATGATCATCGACTCCTCGAGCATCAACCGGACAGACGTCCCCCTGGACCTGTGCCGCAGGATGCGCGCCTCTGCTTATTATATAGGCGCCCTGCTGTCCCGCTTCGGCGAAGCCCGCGTGCCCCTTCCCGGGGGCTGCGATATCGGGCGAAGACCCATTACCCAGCACATCAAGGGAATGCGCACCCTGGGCGCCGAGGTGGAAACCTCCCACGGCATCGTGATTGCCCGGACCCAGGGCCTCAAAGGCACCAACGTGTACATGGACATGGTCACCGTGGGCGGAACGGTCAATGTCATGCTTGCCGCCACCAGCGCGGAGGGCATCACCACCATCTACAACGCGGCCAAGGAACCCCATATCGTCGACCTGGCCAACTTCCTCGGATCCATCGGCTGCCGGGTCAAGGGCGCCGGCACCGACGTGATCCGCATCCGTGGCAACCGGGACCTGGCCGCCAGGCAGTCCTATGCCGTGATTCCGGACCAGATCGAAACCGGGACCCTCATGATCGCCGCTGCCGCCACCCACGGAGATGTCACCATCACCGGCTGCATTCCCACCCACATGGAGGCCCTCACCGCCAAGCTGCTGGAAATGGGCGCCCGGGTGGATGAAAAGGATGACGCCATCCGGGTCCGTTCCATCGGCACCCACCGCGGGGTTTCCTTCAAGACGCAGGTTTATCCCGGCTTTCCCACGGACCTGCAGCAGCCCATGAGTGCGCTGCTGTGCACGGCCACCGGCACTTCCACCGTCGTTGAGAACATCTTTGATTCCCGGTTCCGCCATCTGGCGGAGATGGAGCGCATGGGCGCCAATGTCCGGGTCTACGAACAGACCGCCGTCATTGAGGGCGTCCCCCAGCTGCATGCCGCCGGCGTGGAAGCCACGGACCTGCGGGCGGGCGCCGCGCTGGTGATCGCCGGGCTGATGGCCCAGGGCACCACGGAGATCTACAACACCCATTATATCGACCGCGGCTATGAGCATCTTGAGGACAAGCTCAACCGTCTCGGGGCGGATATCAAGAGAATCCGCGATTAGACTTGCGGTTTTTTTCCGCAAGTGTTATAATACCGCGATTTTTTTATACCTGAGTTTTATTTTTACAAAACCAAAAGGAGGATCTTTCATGCCCCTGATGAGCGAATACAACAAGGATACCATCAAGGAGTCCATTCTGAACAAGCTGCTCCGCTACTACGGAACCACGCTTGATGAGGCGACCCCCAAGCAGATTTACGCTGCGGTGGCTTCCACTGTCCGTGACCAGATCATGCTGAAATGGCGTTTTGAAAAGGAACAGCGCCGCGCCACCAAGGCCAAGCGCATCTACTATCTCAGCATCGAGTTCCTGACCGGAAGATGGCTGCACAACAACCTGCTCAACCTCTGCTCCACCGAGGAGTATGAGGCGGCCTTCAAGGAGATGGGCCTGACCCTTCGCGGCGTGCTCCATGAGGAGCCGGAACCGGCACTGGGCAACGGCGGCCTCGGCCGTCTGGCCGCATGTTTCATGGACTCTCTGGCCACGCTGGACTACCCGGCCATGGGCTGCACCATCCGCTACGAATACGGCCTGTTCCGCCAGCGCATTGTCGACGGACAGCAGGTGGAAGTGCCGGATGAGTGGCTGACCTACGGCAATGCCTGGGAAATCCCCACTCAGAAGGACGCCTGCACGGTCCGCTTCGGCGGCACCCTCCACGAGCACTGGGTTGACGACGTCAACTATGTGACCCTGGAGAACACCGAGGACATCATTGCGGTTCCCTACGATCTTCCCATCGTCGGCTACCAGAGCGAGGTGGTGGACCGCCTGCGCACCTGGTCCGCCGTCCTGCCCCAGAACTTCAACCTGGAGCGCTTCTCCGCCGGTGACTACAACGCCTCCGACAGGGACAGCGATTCCATCGCGGCCCAGATCTCCAAGGTGCTCTATCCGGAGGACAATACCTACAACGGCAAGAAGCTGCGCCTGATGCAGGAGTACTTCCTGGTCAGCGCCACGCTGCAGTATGCCATCCGCGACTTCAAGCGCATCAACGGCAACGATATCCGCAAGCTGCCCGAGAAGGTCGCCTTCCATATCAACGATACCCATCCCGCCATGGTCATTCCCGAGCTCATGCGCATCCTCGTGGACGAGGAGCACCTGTCCTGGGAAGATGCCGAGAAGATCACCGAGGCCACCGTGGCCTACACCAACCACACCATCATGGCCGAAGCGCTGGAGCGCTGGCCGGAGTCCATGGTGCGCGAGACCCTGCCCCGCATCTATTCCATCATGCAGGAGCTCAACCTCCGTCTGTGCAAGAAGCTGTTTGAGCACTTCCCGGGACAGTGGGACCGCATCGGCCATATGGCTGTCCTGTCCTATGACCAGGCGCACATGGCCAATATGTGCATCGCCTACTCCCATGCCGTCAACGGCGTCTCCCAGCTCCACGGCGACATTCTCAAGCGTTCCACCTTCGCGGACTACTACAGCATCATGCCCGAGAAGTTCATGGCCATCACCAACGGCATCACGCCGCGCCGCTGGCTGATGCTCTCCAACCCCGACCTGTCGAACCTGCTGGATGAAACCATCGGTCAGGGCTGGCGCAAGGACCTGGACAAGCTCAATGACCTGATGCCCTATGCGGATGATGCCGCCTTTGTGGAAAAGTTTGCGGCCATCAAGCACAGCAACAAGGCCCGCTTCTCCCGCTGGATCAACCGTCACCAGGGCCTGGTTCTGGATCCCGACACCATGTTTGACGTCCAGGTCAAGCGCCTCCATGAGTACAAGCGTCAGCTGCTCAACGCGCTGCACATCCTGGTGCTGTACAACCGCATCTGCGATGATCCCAATTACATCATCGAGCCGCGGACCTTCATCTTCGGCGCCAAGGCGGCTCCGGGATACCGCCGCGCCAAGGAGATCATCCACTTCATCAACGTGCTGGCTGAGAAGATCGCCAAGGACGAGCGCGCCAACAAGATGATCCGCGTCGCCTTCCTGCAGAACTACAACGTGTCCACCGCCGAGGTGCTCATGCCCGCCAGCGAACTGAGCGAGCAGCTCTCCACCGCCTCCAAGGAGGCCAGCGGAACCGGCAACATGAAGTTCATGATGAACGGTGCCGTCACCATCGGTACCCTGGACGGCGCCAATGTGGAAATCGCCGATCAGGTGGGCATGAACAACTGCTACATCTTCGGTATGCGCTCCCATGAGGTGGAGGCGCTCTACGCCGCCGGCACCTATCGTTCCCTGGACATCTACGAGAACAACGCCGAGCTGCGCCGCGCCCTGAACATGATGTTCGACGGCTCCCTCACCCCGGACAATCCCAAGATGTTTGACGGCCTGTACCGCGCCCTGGTGTTCTCCGACAACGGCGGCATGGCCGATCCCTATCTTGTGCTCAAGGACTTCGGTTCCTATCAGCAGTGCCAGGCCCGTATCAACAATGACTACAAGAACAAGAAGGCCTGGACCCGCAAGGAGATCATCAACGTCGCAAGAAGCGGCATCTTCTCCTCCGACCGCACCATTCAGGAATACAACGACAAGATCTGGCACCTGTCCCCGCTCAAGAGATAAAACAACAGCCCCCGTATGGAAGTCCTTCTTCCGTACGGGGGTTTTTCTGTTGTGTTATGTCAACGCCCTGAAGGCGATATTGTCATGCGACTCTTCTTCTGAGGTCAACCAGGGTCAGGAGCTGTTCCATTCCTGAAGGAGACATTCCTTCTTCCCTGGCCATCATGAGGAAGCCGTAGATGGCCATTCCGGAGATCTCATGAACCGGCTCCCCGTTGTCCCCGGCTTCGGCAAACGCCTGG
>CACYCQ010000294.1:0-5149 GCA_902772995.1 uncultured Eubacteriales bacterium | reverse complement strand
GTTTGACACGCCTCCGGAGCTGATGTGAAAGGCCTGCGCCAGTTCTCCCGGGGACGTCTTTCCCCCGCAGTCGAGCAGGTGCATCATAAGGCCGAATTCGCCCCTGGAGATGCTCACGGTCTTCCGCTCGAACCGGCCGCCCATCAGCTGTGAGACCACATGGATATACCCGATGGCGATGTCCTCCGGCGTCTCCAGTTCCAAATTATCTCACCTCGTTAAAGAATATAGCACACACGCCCATCCTTGACAATCCCCGCAAAAACGCAATTCGGGCGAAAACGCGCGCGGGAAGGCCCCGCCATATTCACGAAGTCGCCTCCCCGCTTTCACTCCGGCAGGAAAAGGCGCACGGGCAGCGCGCCTGCGCAGGACCCGAAGGCTTTCCTTTTTTGCAGGGAAGAGCGCCTGCAAAGGGCGCAGCCTTTTCACCTTCCGCTGTAGGCCTCATATCCCGGATACCGGGCATAGGAGGGGTCCGCTGCGATGAGCTCGATGAAATTGTCGATTTCCATCAGGTCGGATGGCCGGCACTCGCGGATGTCGATGTGGTAGTGCCCGCGCATGATCCGCAGCGGGACCTGTTCCCACAGGTTCTCCTTGCCTGCGCGCATGGCATAGACCTTTCGCAGATCCGCCTTCAGCTTCTCCGAATCCTCCCCGTCCCAGTAGGAGATGCCCACCGCCTGATAGCAGTCCTGTCCGCCCATCTGGTACTGCGCTGCCGCGCCGCCGACTTTTTTGAAGCACCAGTCATCGGTCTGGGCAACCCGAAAGCCCAGGTAATTGGACCGGTACTCGTATTTGTTGATGATTCCGGGATTTTTGACGACAAGGTCCGCCTCGCAGATGTAGCACCTGTCGATCAGGTCAACGGCGCACATCGCCGAGGAGATGTTGTTTGTCAGGTTGAACTCGGGATTGTCGATGAAGCGCAGCGTCGGGTATTTGTCAAGGAGCTGGTCAAACTGCTCCTTCCGGTATCCCCTGACGATGGTGATGTTCGTGATCCCCCTGGCCAGCAGGGCATCCAGCAGCGTGTCCAGGATCCGCACGCCGTGGACCCTGACCAGGGGCTTGGGGGTGTCCAGCGTCACGGGCGCCAGCCGCTGCCCGAAGCCCGCCGCCAGGATAATGGCCTTGCGGACCCTGTAGGGTTCCAGCGCCCTCAGGCCCTTTTCGCTGATCTCAAGCTGCCCGTCCGCCAGCTCGTTGATGCAGTCCCTCTGCGCCATCTCCCGCTGGAGCCCCGCCAGGGCGGCGGGCGCCAGGGACAGATCCCGCAAAAGCTCCTCTCCTGTGCACCGTCCCCCCGTCTTCCCTTCAAGGCAGGTCAGGAAGTCAAACTCCTGACGGGTCAGCCCCGCTTCCCTTTCCCGGTTCCCCGCCCGCCTCATCGCCGAGGCGATCAGGGCAAAGCCCCCTCTCGCCGCGCCACACAGCAGCAGCAGCAGAAGGGAGATCACGCTCTGCATCTCATAGTTGCTGTTTTTTTCATAGGTGGTGATCAGGATGGACAGCGGCTGGTTGTCGTAGGTGCAAAGAAACGCCACCGCGGAGATGGTGATCATGCTGTTCAGGAAAAAATAGGCAAACATCTCCACCAGGGTGGGCAGGGACATGGGCAGCAGCACCCGCAGGAGGATCCTCCCCCTGCTGATGCCCAGCGTCTCGCCGATGACCTCATATTCGCTGTTGATCTTGCCCAGGCAGTTCTTTGCCAGAAGGTAGGGCGAGCCGAGAAAGTGGACGATGTTCACGGCAACCAGGATGGACATCGTCCCGTAGAAAACGCCGCCGGTCCCCCTGAACAGGAAGATGTACCCGATGCCCAGGACCAGGCCGGGTATGGCGATGGTGCACAGCGACAGCAGGTCCACCACCCGGGAAAGCACCCCGGCCCGCCGCACGGAGAACAGCCCCAGCGCATAGGCAAAGCAGGTCCCCAGCGCCGCCGTCAGGGTCGAGAGGATCAGGGAATTGGCGATGTAGGCCGTCAGGCCCACGCCGTGGGTCCTGCCGAAGACCCCGAGAAGGTGATCCAGCGTAAAGCTCAGATCGCCGGGGAACGCTTTGGTAAAGGACAGGCTGATGAATGCCAGCTGGGGCGCAAACAGCAGCGCGCAGACCGTCAGGAGGATCCCTGCGGCGAGGCGGTCAAAGCCCTTCCCCGCCGGGATCAGCCGCCCCCTCTGGTCCCCGCTCTGCTCCCTGCAGACCAGGTCAAAGCCAAAGGAAATGACCGAGGGGATCAGCAGCACGAACCCCGCAACCGACCCTCTCCCGTACTGCAGGCCGCTCATGAACTGCTCATAGAGGTACATGGGCAGCGTCTTCACCCTGCCCGCGATCTCCATCGGGATGCCGTAATCGGCAAAAATGAGGGTAAAGCAGGCAAAGAAGGCGGAGATCAGCGGGGTGCGCAGGTACGGAAGGGTCAGGCGGAAAAACCGGCTGAGCCGCCCGATCCCAAGGACCTCCGCCGTGTCATAGATGCCCTTGTCCTCGTAGGACAGGGCGTCATACAGGATCAGGAAGGTCGCGGGGAAGGACGTGATCACGCTGCCCAGGATCAGCCCGGCAAATCCCCGGATCTCGATCTCCAGCCCGAAGAGCACATCGAGGAACCCGTTCCTGCCAAACAGCAGCCGCAGCCCGAGGCCCACGGAAACCGTCGGGACGAGCATCCCCAGCGTCAGAAGGAGGACAAAGACCCGCTTTTTGGAAAGCCCCGAGGCGTCCAGCAGCGCCGCCGTCCCCAGGGCCAGGACGGTGGTCAGGACCGCCGCCGTCCCGGCATAGATGAGGGAACTGCGAAGCGCCGCATGAAAGGCGGCATCCCCCGCAAGATAGGCCCAGTCCTCCCCGGTCACCTGGAAGGCAAGGGTCAGCAGGGGGAAGATGGCAAACAGCAGGATGCAGAGGATGGACAGCAGGCGCAGGCCTTCATGCCGCATCCCCCGGGCCGCGCGACAGATCTGCTCCCTCATGCGTCGCTGCCCCCGCTGCGCCCGATGCTTTCCTCGATGCTCCTGACCTTGAGGTCCATGTGGTCCGAAACGAACCGTCTGACAAAGGGGTCCGCCGGATGGTGGTACAGCCGCGACGGCGTATCCAGCTGGGCAATCCTCAGGTCGTTGAGCACCATGATGCGGTCCGACAGGGTAAAGGCCTCCTCCTGGTCGTGGGTGACGTACACCATCGTGACCCTCAGCTTCTTCTGGATGTCCTTGAGCTGCTGGCGAAGCACCAGCTTGATCTGCGCATCCAGCGCGCTCATGGGTTCATCGAAGAGGATGATGTCCGGATTGAGGACCAGCGTGCGGGCGATGGCCACGCGCTGCTGCTGTCCGCCGGAGAGGTGCCCTGGCTTTTTGTAGATATGCTCCTCCAGCCCCACGGTCCCGACCATCTCCCTGACCTTCCTGTCGATCTCCTCCCTGCCCATTTTCCGGCTTTCCAGCGCATAGGCGATGTTGTGGTAGACATCCATGTTGGGAAACAGGGAATAGTTCTGGAACACGATCCCGATGTTCCGCTCCCTTGGCGGGAGGTGCGTGATGTCCACCCCGTCTTTGAGGATCCTGCCGGAGGTCGGCTGCTCGATGCCGATGAGCATCCGCAGGATCGTGGTCTTCCCGCAGCCGGATGGCCCCAGAAGGGACAGGAACTCCCCCCTCCGGACGGTAAAGGAGATCTCCTCCAGAACCGTCTTTGACTTGTATTTCTTGCTGATGTTCTCACACCGGAGAATGACCGGGTCCTGAGCGTCCATCTTTTTCATCTCCTGTATCTGCCGGGGCCCCTCTGCACAGGTGCAGAAGCGGCCCCTCTCCATCTAAAAAAGGGAGAGCCGGGGAACAGCTCTCCCTTCCGTGGTCTTGTCCGACGGGGGCCCCTTCGGGGCGTCCCTCAGTACTTCCACCTGTCCAGCAGCTCCTGCTTGTACCGATCGTCAAACAGGCCCTTCATGGGGATCTCCTCATAGTGCTCCGGATAGCCGGGGATCTGGGAGGCGGGCATCTCGGCGTAGATCCTGTCCGGATTGAACCTTGCGCACTGCTTTTTGTTCAGCTCGCCGTACAGGAAGGAAAACACGTCCTTCACGGCGGCCCTTGTCTCATGCCCCGAGATCATGCCCATGGTGAACAGGTCGTAGGCCAGCCCCTGCGCGGGGGTCACCACCGTCAGCCCTTCATTTTCATTGGCGCAGTTCACGCACTGCCACAAAAGGCCGTAGGCGATGGCCACATCCCCCCGGACCGCGGCCTTCGCGGGCGCGGAGCCGGAGGTGGTGTACTCCTTGATGTTCGGGTTCAGCATATCAAAATACCCCATGCCGGCCTCCTCGCCAAGGAGGCTGATCATGCCGCTGTAGTAGCTGTACCCGGTCCCGGAGGACCTGGGACTCGGCATGGCGATGAGGCCCCGGTAGGCCTCCCCCAGCATGTCGTCATACGTCCGGGGAACGGGCAGCTGCTTTTCCTCCAGTTCCCGGGTGTTCACCAGGAAGGCGCCTGCGGTCTTGCCGTTGACCGCGTACCTGTGGTGCCGCTGCGTGTACCCGGTGACGGAGGGATCGTAAATGGAAAAATCGTATGCGGACAGGTCCGCGAAAAGATCGGGACTGGAGCGCAGGAGGATTTCCGCGTTCACGACCTCCAGATCATAGAAGATGTCACAGTCGCCGTTTTTGCCCTCCGCCTGCAGCCGGGACAGCAGCTGTCCGGTTCCCAGGGACTGGATCACGATGTCCACTGCGGGGAACCGCCCTTGCAGCTCCTCCTGAAGATAGGCGATCCGTTCATCTTCAGCGGCCGTATAGATCACCACCCGCTCCGGTTTGCCGGAAGGGGCACCTGCCGTGGATGCCGGCTTCTGTCCCGCGCATCCGGAAAGCCCCAGCGCCGCGCAGAGCAGCAGGGCAAGGGCGCAAATTGCCTTTTTCATCCAAACACTCCTCGTCTCCTGCCGGGCTTCCGGTCATCCCTTTTCCCCGGCGGGCAGGCCTCAGTTCATCCACCCGGTCAAGCATCTCCGGGATGAACAGGAGTATACGGCAAAAATGGGAAACTGTCCAGTCCGTTCTGTTCAATTTTTCCTGCAAAAGTTTGAAAATTGAACGTCCCTTTCCTGAAGCCCCCTGTCC
>CACYCQ010000293.1:0-13039 GCA_902772995.1 uncultured Eubacteriales bacterium | reverse complement strand
CCATGCCCATGCCGCGCAGTTCCTTGGCGGTGGAGATCACCTGGTCGGAGTCCCCGGTATAGGCGGATTCCGTGATTTCCAGCATCAGGTCATCCGGGTTGAGGCTGAATTCCCTGAGGATGTCCCTGAAAATGCTCTTCAGATTCGGTGTCAGCATGTCGATGCGCGAGACATTGACCGAGACCGGCACGGCATAGCCGAAGCGGTCCTTCCATTCCCGGATCCTCGCCGCGGATTCCCGCCAGACAAACTGGTCAAGGTCCAGAATCAGGCCGTTGTCCTCCAGCAGCGGGATGAACACGCCGGGGCTGATCATGCCCAGCTCGGGATGATCCCATCTGACCAGCGCCTCCGCACTGGCCAGGATGGGTTTGTCCGGACGGATATCAAACTTGGGCTGGAAGTAGACCCTGAAGCGGCCGCCCTCCAGGGACGGTTTGAAGTCCTCCAGCAGGCGTTCCCTGAACAGCTCCGCCTCGTGCATTTCCGTATCGTAGATCCCGATGGCCCTGCGGTAGCCGCTTCTGACGGAGTTGGCGGCAATCTTCGCGTAATCGAAGCGGCGCTCGATCTGCAGCGACTTGTCGACCTGGGAATACACGCCCATGCGCAGCCGGACGCGGTTCTCGGAAACATCCTCATCGACCAGCCCCTCCGAGGCCTTGTCCAGGATGCTTGCGTAATCCGACCTGTGGGGACAGTAGATGAGGAAGGTATCCGCGCCCCGGCGGCAGCCCACGCCGCCCACCTCCCGGGAAATCTGGCGCACCCTCTTGCCGATGCGGGAGAGCACGCTGTCCCCGTACTGCTTCCCGTAGCGTTCGTTGAGCATGTGGAAACGGTTGATGTCCAGAACGATCGCATCCATCGGCATATCCGTGTAATGCTGGTCATACATCCGGACATAGCGCAGGAAAAATTCCATGTTGAAGAGCTTTGTCAGGCTGTCGCGCTCCGTGGACTGGATGATGTTGCGCTTTTCGGAAAGCTCGATGCACCGGTTGACGCGGGCCAGGATAATCTCCGCGGAGGGATAGGGCTTGGGAATAAAGTCATACGCGCCGATCTTGAGGCATTCCACCTCAGCGCTCTCGTCCGCGGTGGCGGCAATCACCGGAATGTCCCGCAGTTCCGCCTCCTCTTTCATGACCTTCAGGACTTCCATGCCGTCCATGTTCGGCATATGGATATCCATCAGGACCATGGCCAGCTCCTCCCTGTGGCGCCGGATCTGCTCCAGGGCCTCGATGCCGTCGGCGGCAAACACCAGGTCATAGTTTTCCCTGAGCATGTTCTCCAGGATGCTCCGGTTGATCTGCTCGTCGTCCACGATGAGGATACGGCGCTTGAGCCGGGGAATGACCTCGTTTTCATCCATCGGGAACAGCGGGCGGACCGGGCTCTCGGCATCCTCCCGGGCAATGGCCCCCATGCCCTTGAGCAGGTTCTTTTCCTCATACATGAGCGTATCCGCGCGCTCGAACACCTCATGGAAGCAGGTATCCTCGCCGGGCCGGTAATCGGAATAGCCCCCCGAGATGACAACGCCGCCGGTGCCGATGTTTTCCACCGAGCGGTCATGCAGCGCCAGCACCAGCTCCTTGCGGATCAGATAGTCGCGTCCGGTCAGGACCACCACGAATTCATCCCCGCCTGTCCTGTAAACCGGGCTGTGCTGGAAAATGTCGCAGATCATGCGGCTGGCCCTCAGGATATGCTCATCCCCCGCCTTGTGCCCCTGAGTGTCGTTGATCTGTTTGAGCCCGTTCACGTCGCACACGACAATGGCAAAATCCCCGCAGACCTTCCCCTCAATGGCGGTGTCATGGTCTTGCTGAGTCTTGAGGAACGCGTGGCTGCTCTTGACCCCGGTGAGCGGATCCGTCAGGATCGCGGAGCGGGCCTCGTCCCGCTCCTCCGAGGTTTTCTTTTCCCACTTCTGCATGGCCAGGAAATTGGCCAGGATCACGGCAAAGGACATGGTGGAGAGCACCATGATCACCAGCACGCTGGTGTTGTCCGCATCACGCAGCTGCCTGCGCTGGAACTCCAGGAACTCCATTTCCCCCATGGCCTGGGTCTGCCTGTCCGCCGTGCCGGTGATATAGGCATGGATCCGGTCCAGAACGGCGTTCTGCCGTCTCTCGCTGATGCGTTGCGTTGCGGATATTGACATGAGCACAATGAAGGCCAGCAGGCTGACCCACACGATAATGGCCTTGCCGAAGTGGCGCGCATGGTCCTGCCGGATCACCCGGTTGAAGAAGAACAGGCCGAAGATGCACCAGCCCGTCAGGATGACATAGGTCTCCGTATCGATGGTATTGTCGGAAAAAATGCCGGGAACCAGCAGGACAATCAGGAAGACGGCCAGGATTCCCAGACACACGGCGCTGGAGATGCGCTCCTTTTTCCTGCCCTCCTGCCCGGCCACCTTGAACACCGCCGCGGCGGCAAATCCGTAAAGGACCGATGCCCCGATGGTCGTGATGTCCACGATCCACCCGATCATGGTCCTTCCCAGGAAGGGAACGGGCAGGGAAACCAGCATGACCAGCCAGATGGCGTTGACCGGGATCTGTTTGTCGCTCAGCTCGGCATAGCGCTCAGGCAGGATCCCGTCCTGGGCCACGGCGTAGCACAGGCGGCTGACCGTGCGCAGCATCCCGATCAGGCTGGTGCCCACCAGGCACAAAAGGGACGCCATCAGGATGTAGACGCCCGCCTGGCCCAGATAGTGGTGGGCGGCGTAGAAGGCCGGAAGCCCGGCAATGCCCTCAAACTCGTCCAGGCGGCTGATGTAATCCAGCCAGCTGGAGCAGCCCTGCGGATAGGCGGTGACGCTGAGCAGCAGGATGAAGATGTACAGTGCGGTGGTCACCGACAGGGACAGCACCAGCACGCGGAACATATTCTTGTGCTGAAAGCGGTACTCCGCCGCGGACTGGGACACGCTTTCAAAGCCGATGAAGGCCCACGGGGAGATAAAGGCGATGCGGATCACCTGCCGCAGGGCGCCGGCGTCCGGGATGAAGCCTGGCTCCATGGTCATTCCGGATTTTCCCTGTCCCAGCATGGCGATGGCAAAACAGGCCGTGATGCCGAAGGTGAACAGCAGGGCCATGACCTCCATGCAGCGGGCCGTCGTCCGCTTGCTCCTGGCGCACATCAGCCCGACCAGACCGATGGCCGCCATCGTCACCAGGGCCTCCCCCAGATAGACCTCGTAGCCGAAGATCGTGTAGAGATAGCCGATCCGGAAGATCCCCCGGAGGAAATACCTGGCGAACAGGGGGATGCTCGTCGCGTTGGCCCAGAAGATGGACATGTACACCAGGAACATGAACCAGCCCGCAAGATAGGCGCGGTCATAGCCGAAGATGTACTTCACATAGTTGTACAGTCCTCCGGTCCCGGGATAGCGGTTGGCCAGGAAATGGTAGTGGCTGGCCACCATCAGCATGAGCCCCAGACCGAGCAGCAGGCCGAGAATGGACCCGAGGGGGCCCGCCTGGGAAAGGTAGGATCTGCTGGTCACCACCAGGGACCCCCAGCCGATGGCCGAGCCCACCGACAGGGCCCATACCGCCAGAGGCGAAAGATAAGGCTTCAGCCTGTTGGTCTGGTTGACAGAGGGTGATGAATCAGACATGGTGAATTCTCCTTTTCGGACGCTCCGCTCCCGCGGAGGGAAGTCTCGGGGCACCCTCCCCGGAAGGGGCGGCCCGCTGCGTCAGGGCTGTATCAGGGTCTCCAGTGTATCAAAGAGCGCCTCCGGCTGCACCGGCTTGCTCAGGTGCGCGTTCAGCCCGGCCTGCAGGCTGTTTTGGACATCCTCGTCAAAGGCGTTGGCCGTCAGGGCTATGATGGGAATCGATCCGGCATCCGGCCGCTCAAGCGCCCGGATCCTCCGGGTCGCCTCCAGTCCGTCCATCTCCGGCATGCGCATGTCCATCAGGATGGCGTCATAGGTGCCTTCAGGGTGTCCTGCGAACTTTTCCAGGGCGATCCTGCCGTTTTCCGCCACGTCCACGTCGATCTCACGCATTCCCAGCAGCATCACCATAATTTCCGCATTGACCGCCACATCCTCCGCCAGCAGGATGTGCCGTCCCTTCAGATCGGCGCGGCGGACCTGCGCAGAGGTCTTTTTCTTCTTGAATGTCTCCCTGAACTGGTCCAGCACGCTGCCGGCGAACAGCGGCTTGGGCACAAAGGTGTCCACGCCGGCCTGCCGGGCCTCCGCCGCCACCTCATCCCAGTTGTAGGAGGTCAGGATGATGATGGGCGTGTCCTGTCCCACCAGGGACCGGACGCGGCGGGTGGTCTCCACGCCATCCATCTCCGGCATCTTCCAGTCCACCAGGAGCAGATCGAAGTCCTTCCTCCGGGCGTGGTGCAGGCGGACCATCTCCAGTCCCTGTTCCCCCGTCTGCGCCACCTCGCAGTTGATCCCGGCCTGGCCCAGGACGATCTGGGCATGCTCCAGGGCGATCTGGTCATCGTCGATGACCAGCACGTTCATCTCATGGGGAGGCAGGACCCCTTCCTCGGGGGCGCTGCTGTCATGCGCCGCCTCGCCCAGTGTCAGCGTGACGGTGAAGGTCGTTCCCACGCCCTTTTCGCTCTCCACGCTGATGTTTCCGTTCATGATTTCCACGAACCTCCTGGTAATTGGCATCCCCAGGCCCGTGCTTCCGAATTTGCTGGTGGAGGAGGAATCCTCCTGGCTGAAGGGATCAAACAGGCGCGGCAGGAACTCCCTGCTCATGCCGATGCCCGTGTCCCTGAAGGTCATCCTCAGGGTTGACCGTCCTTCATAGCGCGTGACCTCCTCGATCAGGAACGTGACTTCGCCCCCCTCAGGGGTAAACTTGACCGCATTGCCCAGGATGTTGATCATCACCTGCTTGATCTTCATCTCGTCGCCGACGTAATAATCATCGATTTTTCCCGTCGTGCGGCATTCATAATGCAGCCCCTTGTCCCGGCACTGGCCGCTGATGATCGTGTTGACCTGCTCCAGGCACCTGGCAAACGAGAATTCCTCCTGCTTGACGACCATCCTGCCCGATTCGATGCGGGACATGTCCAGGATGTCATTGATGATGCTCAGCAGATGCTGCGCGGAGACCCCGCACTTTCTCAGATACTCCCGGATGCTCGGGGATGCCGTCGGATCATTCAGGGCGATGTTGTTCAGGCCGATGATCGCGTTCATGGGCGTGCGGATCTCATGACTCATGTTCGAGAGGAACGCCGTCTTGGCGCGGCTGGCCTGTTCCGCTGCATTCAGCGCCTCGCTGAGAAGCTGCTGGTGCTCGATGTTCCTTCGCATCTCCGCGTCCACGTCCGCAAAGCAGGCGCCCACGTTGTGCACCAGGTGGTCGTCCCGGTCCTCGGGATGGCGGACGCCGGCAAAGCGCACCGCCTCATAGGATTCCTTTCCGTCGACGCGGATCGTGTAGTTGAAGGAGATCACGCGGTTTTCGCTGAGGCCTTCGCGGATCGATTCCGGAGTGATGAACCGAAGGAACTCCTCCCGGCATTCCGGGACGACATAGGTGTTGCAGTAGGCGGTCACGGACTCCAGATAGTCAAACTGCTCCCCGACGGCTGGTCCGGCCATATCCGTGCGCGACTGATAGCAGGTTCCCCGGTTGCGGTCCAGTTCCAGATAGTACACGCCCCGGTAATCCGACGCGAGGGCCGTGATCATCTTGGCCTGCTGATCCTGCTGTTCCCGCTGCGCCAGAAGCTGCTCCTGCAGGGCGAGGCGCTCTTCCATCTCCTGGTGCTTGATCCGGCTTGCCGCCTCGGAGGTTTCCTTTTCAAGCCGGATCCGCGTGCTTTTCCGGTCCTGGAAGATGAGAAAGGCCAGCATTCCCGCCATGACCAGGGTCACCAGCAGGGACTGCAGAATGCTGCGCCCGAGGATCCCCCGGGTGACAAAGCTGATCCTCTCGCTGACGACGCTTTCCCGGATCAGGTAGGTCAGCATCCAGTCCGTCCCTCCCACCGGAACATAGCTGAGGGTTTCCTGAATGCCGTCATAGGTGAAGGAGACGGTTCCCTTTTTTCCTTCCTCAAAATCGCGGATCACCGCCTCCGCGGAATGCCCCTTCTCAAATTCGGCGTTTCCAAGGGCGGAGAGGAGGTTGTCCTCCACCGCCAGGCCGCCCAGCACGGTATTGCTGAGCGCCACGCCGGTGCTGGTGTACAGGTTGCAGAACGTGGTCCCCGAATTCTGCGATGTCAGGGAGATGCCCTGGAGCATGACCTCCATGCTGATTTCCATGAAGCACACGACCAGCTGCTTCCCGTCAATGAACAGGCTCTGCTCCCTGACCGGCACGGCGATGATCACCTTTTTCGCATCGCTTCGGATGTGTTTGATGGAGATTTCCGGCTGCGCGATGGTTTCGGGATCAAACCCGTATTCGCCGATGTCGTTCCGAACGCCTTCATCCGCCGTATAGACCAGGCCGTCCGTATCCACAAAGGCAAAGCGCTCCAGATTGAAAAGCTGCTTCATCTCCCGCTGGTAGGCGCGCATGTGGTCAAGATCGCTCAGGTCCTCATCCTTGATCATCCCGATGGCAATCCGGATCGTTCGAATGCTGTCATTCAGGTTGTTTTCAACGACCTGTCCCCGGCGCCCGGCCAGCTCATCCAGATACAGCAGGCTCACGGATCTGACCGCCTCTGTCGTGTCCCGCCGGGCGGCCCGGTTCATCCAGACGGTCCCGCCGGCCAGGATGGCCGCAAGGATGATGCCTCCGATCAACGAAATCAGCAAGGTGCGATGTTTTCCCTTTTCCAACTGTCTCCCCTCCTGTGCCTCCGGGCAGCATTGTCCCCCTGAACTCCGTCTGCGGGCACCCTGCCGGTCTCATCGTCCCCTCCGGGGCGTCTGACAGGGCGTACTGCGCTCCACTCCAATTCTATCACCTTATTATATCCTAAATGCCACAGTTTTCACATCGTTCTGAAAGATGTTTTTCCTCTTTTCCGTCGCGCTTTAGCGTCACGGCCCCGGCACAGGGCGCCAGGGCAGGCTGCGGCACGCCTGGGCCGGCAGAAAGGCAGCGTCCCTCCCAGGGAAAGGAGGGTCCCCGGGGTGGCTTCAAAAACTGCCGCGGGGGGCAATCCTTCTGTTTCCCGGGGCTCCGTTTTCTGATATACTCCTGTGCATCAGCCGGGCAGACGCGCCCGCACCTGTCCTTCGGCAGCCCTGCCCAGGCGCAGGCTTTTCGCCCCCCGGAAAATACCATCAGACAGGGAGTGAACCCCATATGACAAAGGGAAGACTGGAAGCCTTCAGCGACGGCGTGATTGCCATCATCATCACCATTACCGCCCTTGTGATCAATCTTCCGGAAGGCAGTGGCTGGTCGGACCTTCTGGGGCTGATGCAGGTCGCAGGCAGCTATACGGTCAGTTTTATCATGGTGGGGAGCAACTGGGTCAACCACCACCATCTGCTGCAGGTCACGCGCGGGGTGAGCGGCAAGATCCTCTGGGCCAATCTGCTGTACCTGTTTTTTCTATCCTTTATCCCCGTTTCCACCGGCTGGGTCTCCAAATCCGGATTTGCCATGGTTCCCGTCACCGTCTATGTCATCGTGAACCTGGCCGTGGCGCTCAGCTACCTCCTGCTGGAAAAAGCCATTGTCATTTCCAATGACAGCGAGGTCCTCAAAACGGCGCTCAAAGAAAGCAGCAAGGAGTTCTGGACGCTGCTCATTGAGGCCTCGGCGCTTGCCGTTTCCTTTGTCCCCCGCATCTACCCCCTGGCATTTTTCCTGCTGGTGGTGGCCTATATCCCGTGGATCATTCCGGATATCCGGATGAAACGGGTGTATGAAGAAAGCCTCAGGGATCAGGAGAACAACCCCTGACCCGCTTCCGGTAAAGCAAAGCTGCCTCACTGCGAAACAATCCGCAGTGAGGCAGCTTTGCTTTTCCCGGAGGGTCCGTTCCGATGACCGCCCGTCAGGGGGCGGCGGCGCCAGGGACAATCAGGCCTCCCCCGCAGGCCCGTTGCTTTCGGTTAGATCCAGCCGGGGCGCAAAAGGGGTGGCATCCCGGCTCCGGGGGGGCCTTCGGCATGCCACGGTTTCCATTTCCCGCCCCGGGGGGGGGTGTCCCCGGACGCAGCTCATGCGTTTCTCCGCGGCATCCGTCCCCGGGTCATTCAAACTCCGGAGGGAGAAACCTGACGCCCTGTTTCACCAGTTCATCAAGCAGAAGCCGGTAGTATCCCGGAACCATCTCCTCCGTCTCATCGTGCGCGTGCAGCAGAAGCATGTGCCGTCCATCCGGCATGAGCAGCGGCACGCCCTCCTCCGGGTTCATCTTCCGGAACCTGTCCCATACATTTCCGAGGGTGAACCCGCTGCCCGGACGGATCCTGTACTCGGCAAAGTCGAAGGTCCACAGGGTGTCCACCTCCCGGTCCAGCCCCTTCTCATGCCACCAGGCATACGGGATCCGCGATTTCACCCTGTCAAACCCCTTTTCCCGCAGCACCGCCTGAAACGCCTCCCGGTTCTTTCCGCCCTTGTCGCCGTAAGGGAAGCGGAACGGACGGAATGCCCTGGGGACTCCGGCCATCTCATAGAGTCGCTCCAGCACGGCTTCGCACCTGTCGATCTCCCGGATGCCTTCCTCCACGGACAGAGCGGAAAAATGGGGGTGCGAAAAGGAGTGGTTGCCCAGCACCATCCCCTGGGAAATGGCATACACCGCCGGGTCCGGGTCCTTTTCCGCCTTTTCTCCGATGACAAACATGAGCGCCGGGATGCCGGCCCCCTTCAGATAGTCCACGATGGGACGGGTGACCCCCGACGGAAGGTCATCGATGGTCAAAAGCGCCTGTATCATCCGTTCCTCCTTCATCTCCTGCAGTCCCGACGGAACCCCCATTTCAGGGAAGGTCCCCGCATCATTCCTTCATGTCCCTGCGTATGGCGTCCGCCAGCTTCAGAAATCCCTCCGCCTTCATCACGGCAAGCCCTGAATCCTGCTCCCCCAGCACCACCATCTGGTCCCCGGCCCGGATGTCAAACACCTTCCTGGCCTTTGCCGGGATCACGATCTGTCCCTTGTCCCCCACCGTGGCGATGCCGAACAGGGTCTTTCCCTTCGGCGGGACGCGCAGCCCCATGTTCTACTTCGGTTCAAAGCTGGTCAGGTCGTCCAGGGATACGCCCAGCGCCTCTGCCAGGAGCCGTCCCTTTTCGATGTCCGGGAGCGTTTCCCCGGCTTCCCATTTGGCGATGGCCTGTCTGGACACGCCCACCTTCCCGGCCAGGTCCTCCTGGGTCATGGGGTGAAGCTTCCGCAGCTGCGCCAGGTTGTTCTTACGCATTCCCGTCCTTCTTTCTGATCCCCAGCACCGCAAAGCGGTAGACCGGGATGCGCGAGATCAGGGCATAGAGCCCATAGCCAAAGACAAAGCCGGCCGCCAGGGTCACCAGATAGATGAGGGGCGCCGGCAGGAGCCTGGGCCTTCCAATCAGCAGCCCCGCGGTGGATACCCCCAGATAGTGAAAGACATACAGGCCGAAGCTGCGGCGGTTCATCCACCGGGTGAATCCGTTCTCGAAATTCCCGTACCTGGCCATCCCTCCCAGGACCGCCAGACAGGTAAACCAGGCAAATCCGACAAACAGGGGGCTCCGGTTCACGGGTGCATCCGCATAGTTCTTCCCGAAATACACGATGCAAAATGCCGCGCACAGGCCAAGGGACACCGCCAGAAACGGGAAGAATGCCTTTTTGACGGCCTCCATGACCTCCTCATGGGAAAACACGAAGTACCCGGCCAGGAACATGAACAGGTACAGGCCGAAGCGGTACACCGCAACGACCGGCGTATTGAGCACCTGCGCCGACACCCAGGCAGGAAGGACCATGAGGACAAGGGGAAGGATGCCGGTCCTCCCCGCCGCCTTCCAGAGCCTGTCCTTTTCAATCTTCCGGATCAGCAGGAGCACCACGCACAGCAGCCACAGCACCTGGATATACCACAGCACCCCGACGCCCGAGGCCAGCATGATGAGCGCCTTTACCCACACGGGGGTCTCCTTCGCCCAGACAAACGCCCCGCTCAGGGCCATGTTGACATACCCCTGGATGAACTGGAAGGCAAACAGCCCCAGCGTGGAGGGCACAAGGAGCTTTTCCGTCCTGGACTTCAGGAACTCCCGGGCCGTCTGCCTGCGCAGCGCAATCCTTGCGCTGATCCCGGAGACGATGAACAGCAGGGACATGAACCAGGGGTACAGCACGTACTGCAGCAGGTCGGCAGCCTGGAACACCTGATCCGAAATCCGTCCGGCCACGCCCGCGATCCCCTGCCCATTGTACATGTAGGCCATGTGATAGACAACCACAAGAACGACGGTCATCCAGCGGATGTTGTCCAGATAGTGCTTTCTCATGTTCTTCCCACCTTTGCAAAAGAGGATGACATCATTCTACGCGGGAGAGTGCCGTCTGTCCACCAACGGTTCCAGACATTTCTCCGCCTCAGATGTCACCTTCCGTTGCGCGGCCGGGCAGTCAAAAAGGCCGCGCTCCGGCTGCAGGGCCGGAGCGCGGGCCGATTTGTTTCATTTCGGGTCACCCGGTGACGCTGCCTTTCATGAAAGGGGCGCTTACGCGTCCAGCCGGGCGCCGGCTTCCCTGAGCAGTTCGATGATCGGCAGATGCTGGGGACAGACCCCCTCGCACTGTCCGCACCCGATGCAGTCGGAGGCCCTTCCGAAGCCTCTTGCAATCAGGCTGTTATAGAAGTTCTTCGGCCGGAATTCCTCCTGATACAGCCGTATGGTGTTGACGGAGCGGAACACGTCGGGAATGGAGATGTGCATGGGGCAGCCGTCCGTACAGTATTTGCAGGCGGTGCACCCGATCTGGGGAACATCCAGCATGATGTCGCGCACCCTGCCAAGCAGCGCCTGTTCCCCGTCACTCAGGGGTTCAAAGTCTGCAAACGTCCGGAGATTGTCCTGCATCTGCTCCTGCGTGCTCATGCCCGAAAGGATGGTCATGACCCCGGGCAGGGAGCCGACAAAGCGCATCGCCCAGGAGGCCACGGAACAGTCCGGGCGCGCGGATTTCAGCATGGCCTCCAGCTCAGGCCTGAGCCGCGCCAGCATGCCGCCCTTGACGGGCTCCATGATGACCATGGGGATGCCGCGTTCATGCAGGATCTCATACAGCCTGCCGGAGCGCACCACCGGGTTGTCCCAGTCGGCATAGTTCAGCTGGATCTGCACAAACTCCGCTTCCGGGTGCGCGTCCAGCGTCTGTTCCAGATATTCGGGGCTTCCATGGAAGGAGAAGCCAAAGTGGCGGATCTTCCCCTCCGCCTTCTTTTCAAGCGCCCACTTCCAGCAGGACAGGCGGTCATAGGTTTCCCCGTTGTTGCCGTCCTCCACGGAGTGCAGAAGATAAAAGTCGAACCAGGTCAGGCCGCACCGCTTCAGCTGTTCCTCAAGGATGCGGTCCCTGTCGGCCTCCTCCTTCATGCACCAGGCGGGCAGCTTGGTGGCCACCGTGAAGCTGTCTCTGGGATAGCGGCCGGAGAGTGCCTCCCGCACGATTTCCTCCGAGTGTCCGCCGTGATAGACGTACGCCGTATCAAAATAGGTCATTCCCGCCTGCATGTATGCGTCCACCATGCGGCACACCTGTTCCAGGTCGATCTTCCCGTCCTTTTCCGGAAGCCTCATCAGGCCGAATCCAAGCTTCGGCATTTTGCTCAAATCAATGCTCATCGGAATCCTCCCTTGTCATTGCAGGTTGTATTCTCCTCTGCCAGTCATACGTTGAAAAGAAACCGGCGGCAAGCGTATTGTCAAGGATATCGGCAGTTATTTACAGACAGGAGGTTCCCCGGCCCTCCTGCCGGTCAGGTTCCGGAACCGCACGGTGCCGCATCCGGGGCCCCGCCGAGCCGTTCCCCCCGCGGCGACACCGCCTCCCCGCCAATGAACCTGCCCAGGATGTCGTCCTCCCTTCCCGAATAGCAGAACCGTTCCACCGTCTCCTCCGGAGAGAGGGGCCGGAAGGGATCCGACAAATCCCGGATCACCAGCGCATCAAACACGTACCCGGGCTCAAGGCAGCCGACCCTGCCGAACAGGGCCCCTCCGGACCTGGTCGCCATGTGGAAGGCGTTTGCAAAGGACAGCGGACGGTTCTCCTCCGGCTCATAGAACCACTTGAGCTTGGACAGCTGCACGGACCGGGCCGCCTGGGTATGGATGCCCGGAAGATGGACCGCCCCGATATCGCTTCCCAGCGCCACGGGGATCCCCTGGTCCTGAAGGAACGCGGTTTTCATAATGCCCGCGGTCACATTGACGGTGGCATCCGGGCACTGCACCGCGATCCCCCCGCAGCGTCTGAGGATCCGGATATCCTCGTCTGTGGGGAAGATAAAATGCCCCGCAAGAACCGGTCCGTTGTCAAGCAGGCCGGCTTTTTCGTAGATCCCGGTGTCGCTGCCGCAGTGCGGGTTCAGGCGGACGGACTCCATGGCTTCCCATCTGGATTCCACGATATGGGTCTGCATCCCGACACCGTACTTTGCGCCCAGTCTTCCCAGCCCCCTGAGCAGTTCAAAGCTGCAGGTCGGGGCAAAGCGCGGGGTGAGAATCGGCCTGGCAAAGGCATTCCCGCAGTAGGCTTCCAGAAAGGCCTCCGTTTCGCTCAGGGATTCCTCCGTCGGTTCCAGAAGGTCTTTGGGGGAATTGAGGTCCATGTTGACCTTGCCCACAAAGGCCCGAAGTCCCAGCGCCTCCATGCGCTCAAGCAGCCAGCCCGTCGCCCCGCGGTGGATGGTTCCGTATACGCAGGCGTGAAAGGTTCCGCAGGCGATCAGGGCATCCACAAACGCCTCGTATACGGGGACCGCATACGCCATGCTGCTGAAGCGGGCTTCCTGCGGAAAGGTGTGGGTCTCCAGCCAGTCCGCCAGCAGGAGGTCCATTCCAAGTCCCCGCATGGAGAACTGGGGGGCATG
>CACYCQ010000292.1:0-3497 GCA_902772995.1 uncultured Eubacteriales bacterium | reverse complement strand
GCGGTTTTCCATCTGTCGTTTCCATTAAAGGATGTGCCATTCAGAAATTGCCCTGCACCGCTCTGCGAAGGGAACTTGACGTCGTCCTGCAGAACACGGGCAATCAGTTTACCCTCTGCTTCAAGCTTCATCCTTTGGTTGATCACTGTCTGGTATCCCGCAAATCTATCAGAAACAGCATTGGAGACTTTTGATCCTGCCTTCAATATTGCCTCGCGAGGGCCGGTGTGTCCGCAATGAACCAGTATTTCTGCTGTGCCATCTGAGTCTCTGGTCGGGCTCTTGAAATAGAAGGTTTCCTTGGTACCGATTTGCGGCGTCACCTGCATTCCGCCTGGAAAAATCGAAGGCTGGAACAAGGAGATATAGAACTTGATATCGCTGATATAGTGATTGCAGGCGTGAATCTGCCCCGCGCTGAGATGGTAATGCTGGTTACGATACTGTGCATTACAGTTTCCTTTTGACGGATTTGTCGTCAGGCAGTGTGGATAGTTGGCATGTGTATACTCGCACATCGCGTTCTCGATGAACAGAAGTTCGTTTGTGCTGATAGTATTATTCGAGCAGACAAAGGCTACAACCGTATGCCAGCTAGAATCAATACTCCCGCTGTGTGTATTCATGATACGCTTTCGCACCGAATCAAGTCCGCTCTGTCCGACATAGACCGCGTCGCTGTCTACTAAGAGAAAGTAAACTCCCGGACCGTCAAGTTCGTTTGAATATGCTGCCAGATCCATTTTCTTTATCCGCACTGCAGTGAACTTTGAAGCGGTGCTACTCATCACAATCGGACCGGAATATGTTCCGTCCGCCATGTACATATTTAACCCGTTCATGAGATCCTCCTCATTCCCGCCGACTCCTGTCACACATCCGATTTCTTCCGGTTACAATCTGCGCAGAGCATCTGACAGTTCTCTGGGATGGTTCTTCCTCCTTTGCTCCATGGTGTAATGTGATCTGCTTGCATCTCGCTGAGTTCAAAGTGTTTTCCGCATTTCGGGCAGATCCCGTTTTGCCGCTCATAAGCGGCCCTGGTCATCTTAGGAGTAAACGCCCGGATGCTCAAATGCTTTTCCTGACCATCAAGCAGATACTCATAGATTCCGGTATTTTTCGAAACATCGTCGTCCTCCATGAGTTCAACGATTCGGGCTTCCAGCATCTTCGGATCATATTTCCCCTGGCCGTATTTGTTATAAAAGACACCCCAATCGAGGCCTTTCATCTCTTTCCGGTAATTGGGAAATGTTGCCTTTACCCAATTGATAACGCTCTGGAAGTACAGCCAGAGTTCATTGCAGTTGGTATCGTGCTGATGTGTAGCCATATAGTCTTCAATTTCGATGCCATCCCGATGTGCAATCCACTTGATTGCGGCTTGGAGATAATCCTGACGGATTGCAGTTCCGGCAAGATATTCGCTGGCCATGCCATAGGCTGGACACCCGGAGCGGCTGAAATACTTCTTTGCCTCCGATAGCCATTCCCCGGAATAAATCGCATTTCGGAGTTCCTGTGCTGTAAGCTGCACTCCGGCAATGTTGATGATCTTGAACCAGTCGAGTTTTTCCTTATCCGTGCCTTCACAAAAATAGATCATCAGGGGATAGTCCAGAATCTGATCCTGTTCCGATTTTGTCAGGTTATCAAAGCCCTGATGATTAATTGAAAAATCTCCATGGATGTACTGGCAGATGCTGATGGTCCGCTGTTGACCATCCATCATTTCATAGTCTCCGTCGTCACTCTTGACCCAATACATGACATTGAGCGGAAAGTTACGCCGGATGGTATGAATGACTTCATCTCTTTGCTTATCTTTGTAGATAAATTCCCGCTGAAATGCTGGACGCACATTCAGCCTGCCGCTATATGCTACAACGCCGTTTTCTGCGTTGTCGACATAACCCTCAGCAACCTCACGGATCGGGATTTCATGTAGTTCAATTTTCATGTTGTTTCCTGCTTTCTTCGGATGAAGATGCGTTTATACATCTTCTTTCCATCAACATACGGCTCATTATGTCTTTTGAAATGCGGAAGCTTATACTCATCAGGTACCGCACCGTTATCGCTGCAGCCCAAGATTTCAAATTGATCCGGATTATACTTGTCTATGAAGCTTATCGGTACACCCATTACGCCATCATAATCGCAGGGAATGTCTCCCGTTTTCCCAACTTCGATGGCATCATAATTATCGTAACGAGGGTACGCTTCGGGGGTGTAGGGCTTATACAAAATTAATTTTTCATGACGTTCCTTATAATCAACATTGGTGAACCAGCGGACGCCTTTCACATTGATATATTTGATGCCGTTTTCATCGGTACGATACTCATATGCCTGCAGAGGATAATCATCCGGTACCCGAAAATCGCGCCCGTGGCTGTGGATCGAAGCTCCATACCACAGTTTATTCTCCATGAACAGCGGGAAGACCTCCTTGTAGGTTATGGCATTCTGATTTCCGATGATAATGAAATCTTTCTTATACTCAAAGAGCTGCGCGAGATACTCTCTGAACAGAGAAAACGGCGGATTCGTCGCCACGGTGTCTGCGGACTTCAGCAGTTCAATGCATTCCTGGCTTCGGAAGTCGCCGTCACCGTCCAGTAAGGTAAGTACATTTTTCTTGTTTTTCAGCAGGTATTCTACATCGGAGAGATCAACACGGCCATCACCGTTTTCATCGGTGACTTCTGTAATTTCAACCTTATATGGTTTGGCATTCGTGATTTCTTGCCCGACGTTCTCTGGTTCACCGAACAAAGAGAGCTGCGTATAAATGATCGGGGACGTCACATAGCAAGTGGCAATCAGCTTCTTCAATCCGAGGGCGTTGAAGTTCATCGCAAAATACTTGAAAAAGTTGCTCTCATAGGGATCATCACAGTTACAGAGCACGGTTTTTCCTTTGAAATATTCCCGATAGTAGCGCATTTCCTTCTCGATATCGGTTAGCTGTGTATAAAACTCATCTTTCTTTGCGATACCGGCCTTATTCAGTACAGCGTTTGTATTTGCCAATTCACACCCTCCTTTCACAACAAAAACTCTCTTATGTTGCATCTTACCACAAAAACAGGTCCTTCACAATCCCCGCTGAAAACGAAAAAACCGAAGCTCTCGTCCGCTCCGGTCGGTCATATAAAAAGGTGCGGCAGGAGCGGTCACCTCATATATGATGCTCATAAAGAATTGTGTTGCTGTTTCCGATACGAAACATCTTCATCACTCCGGTGCCGCCGATTTTAAATCGCGTGACGTATCTACACCTCAGTGGTAAGATGTAGTCGGAGGTGACTGTATTGAGCAAGTTGAATGAAAAACTCCGAACCCTGATGGCAAATCAGTCCTGGTCCCAGAAGAGCCTTGCAGAGCGGATGTTCGTCAGCCCGGACACCATCAGCAGCTGGGTGCGCGGAATAAACCATCCCACCCTTGAGACGGTGAAGGAGCTCTGTGAAATCTTCTGTATTCCCATT
>CACYCQ010000291.1:0-8409 GCA_902772995.1 uncultured Eubacteriales bacterium | reverse complement strand
TCTTTTGCGGCCGCCAAGGCTTGCCGCGGCGGCCAGCTTCACAAAAATGAAAGAGACGAAAAAGAGACTGATAAAAAACAAGGTGCTGATATGCAGCACCTTGGATTGATTAAAGGACAACTTCGGTTACACCGTCAAACAGATAAACGTCTTTATAAGGAATATAGAAGGTTAGCGGTTCATCGGAAGCAGGAGTATCATGGCTGTCTACCTTGAGGATCGCCTGCTGTTCACCGGAGGTGATGTAGACATTGGTATTGTCGCCAAGCATCTCCGTCAGTTCAACATTGCAGTCAATCCTGTAGGCATCCTGGCTCTCTTTCAAGGAAATGGCTTCGGGACGGAATCCGAAGATGATATCCTTTCCTTCATATTTTGCAGCCTGTGGGAATCTGGTGGCCAGGTCTAAGGTAACATCACCGAAGTTCATTCGTCCGCCGGTAACCTTTCCGCGTACAAAATTCATGGGCGGTTCGCCGATAAAGCCTGCAACAAAGACATTGGCGGGTTTGTAATACAAGTCATAAGGTGTACCGATCTGCTGGACATAGCCATCCTTCATGACCACGATCTTGTCAGCCAGCGTCATGGCCTCAGTCTGGTCATGGGTTACATAGATCGTAGTGGCACCGGTTTCCTTGTGGATTTTGGCAATCTCATAGCGCATGGTGACGCGCTGCTTGGCGTCCAGGTTGGACAGAGGCTCGTCCATCAGGAAAATGCCCACTTTGCGGATGATGGCACGCCCGATAGCCACTCTCTGACGCTGTCCGCCGGAAAGTGCACGAGGAAGACGATCCAGATAGTCTGTCAGGCCGAGGATTGCCGCGGTTTTCTTGACGCGTTCCTCGATGACCTCTTCATCGACACCCTGCAGGGTAAGACCGAAGGCGATATTATCGTATACGGTCATCTGGGGATACAGGGCATAGCTCTGGAAGACCATGGCCACTTCCCTCTCCCGGGGACCCATCTCGTTCGCACGCTTTCCATTGATCAGAAACTCTCCGCTGGAAATGGTTTCAAGGCCTGCAATCATGCGCAGAGTGGTGGATTTGCCGCAGCCTGAGGGGCCGACAAAGACCACAAACTCGCCTTTTTCAATATTCAGGTTGAAGTTATGTACGGCGTGATAGCCGTTGGGATAGATTTTGTTGATGTCCTTCAGCTCGATATACATGGGGTTTTCTGGCCTCCTTACCGCTCTTCCGCGTATTCAGGAAGGACGGGTGTCTGATTTGCTGGCTTGATTTGCACGGATGATTTCACTGTAGCAAAGAACAAAGGGCGCAACACCCTTCGCATCATTTTCCACGACGGGTTCTGAGATGTAGTATTCAAAGGTGCCGTCCCGGGGACGTCCGTGCATATCCCCCAGGCCTGCCACAAGACAAATGTTCTTCAGGCGGATTTCCCCGTTCTCTGCCACCATGCAGCACCGGATAATTCCATTAAAGGTTTTTTCAGCCAGTGATCTGAAGCTGGAATCGAGAATACCCAACCGTACTCCCTTGAGCATACTGTAGGCGATCATGGAACTGCCGCTGCATTCCAGGTAGTTCCCTTCCCTGCCTCCCTGGTCCACGACCTGGTAGTACATTCCGGACTCCGGGTCCGCGTAAACGGAGATGCTCTCCATCAGATCCCTGAATATCTCGGAAAGCTCGTCCCGGACGTCAGGCTCCCTGATGATCTCAAGCAGGTCCGCCAGCGCGATGCTGAACCAGCCGATGGCCCTCAGCCAGAAGCTTTTGCTGAGTCCGGTCACGGAGTCAGCCCAGTAGATACTCCGGCTGGAATCGTAGCCATGGTAATACAGCCCCGTCACGGGATCCCTCATGCGCTCCCTGACGATGCGGATCTGGTGAAGGATGTCAGAATAATCAGGAGTACCAAAGGCACGTTCGTACATTGCCTGGAAAGGCATGGCCATATAGATGCCATCCAGCCAGACCTGATTGACATACACCTTCTTGTGCCAGTAACTTCCTTCTGCGGTGCGGGGCTGTTCCTTCAGATAATCATGGAGGAACTGAATGGCCTTCCGGTATTTCTCTTCCCCCGTCCTCTGATATGCCGCAAACAGCACTCGACCTTCATTGATGCTGTCAAGTTCATGGGCATCGATTTTGAAGCGGCGGATGGTCCCGTCTTCATCGACGAAATAGTCCATGACCTGAACGACAAAATCCAGATACCGGTCATTCCCTGTGATTTCTCCAAGAGACTGGAGAGCGGTCAGCATGCATCCGTCGATGTAGTTCCACCGGGTGGGCTCACCGCTGCGGATGAGCTCCATGTTCCATGCGGTTTTGTCCGGCGTGGAGCGATTCACCAGAGAGGCGACATATGCGTCAATGTTTTCATACATTTGGGGCACCTCGTCAATGTCAGGAATGGAGTCTGGCGTCCCTCAGGATGGAACGCAGGAGCAACTTGAATCGAATAAACAGGAGATCCCACGCTGTGCAGAAGCAGCCGAAAAGGATGGGCCCCACCCCCAGCGGGACGGAATCCTGAACCCCTGTGAAATGGACAATGGTGACATTGATGACATTGTAGGTCAAAACGACAAAAAACAGAATGACAAAGCTGTATAGAATGTTCAGCGGCAAAGTGATGTAGCGGCGCTCCGGGAAAAACATCCACTGATCATTGGCATGCGGTGTTTTTGCGTAAAAGCGGAACACGTTGTTGGTCAGCAGGTCTGTGACCACCCCCAGAGCCAGACCCAGGATGATCAGCTGGTTTTCCATGCTGGGCACCAGGGTCCCCAGTCCCCAGAGAAAGAAAAAACAGACAGCTCCGGAAAACCACCATTTGATGATCAGGGCTTTGGCCAGATCGGAGAGCCGGATTCGGGGGCCGGAACGATATTGTCGAAGTTCTGCCTCACTGACTTTGGGGCTGTTGGAAACATCCGCATCGACCAGATCATCCACGGCCCGGGTATTGAGATGGTAATACTCAGAAGCGGATTTGTTCTCCTCACCGGGAACCGGTTTACTTTTTTTGCCATGCATCAGTTGTCCTCGTCATCGAAGCCGATAACGCCCATGTTGTCGTTCCCTTCAACCTCAATAGAGGTGTTGATGCTGCGGATCCACTTGGAGTACACCGGCAGAAGAGCGGTCACCACGCCGCCAAGGATCACGAGAATCACATGAACACGTACGATGACGCTGGCTGCGGAAATATAGCTGTTGTTGCCGGTGGCATCGATGGGATTCTCCGCGCGGGTCACGGCTGCGGTAATGCGTCCACCGTAATACAGGTCTGCAAAGATCACGATCAGAAGCATGGCGTACATGAGCACCAGCATGGGGATGTTGACCTTCTTGCGGTGAGGAAAGGCGTTGCCGAAGCAGACCAGGCTCAGCATGGAGAACAGCATGGTGGCAAAACCTGCAAGTCCCATGCCGGGGCCCTGGATCTTGGCGGTAGTATTGGAAATCTGGGTCAGGTTCAGTGAATAGAAGAGAAAGGCGATGCCCAGAACGATCATGGCGACGATCTGGGGTTTCCGCTTGAGGTCCACGATCCGTTTGCGGATAAACTCGTTTCCCTTGAAAGCCTGTTTGGCCATGGCTTACTTCTCCCCCTTCCGGATCGCATTGGTGGTCTGTTTGTCGAAGAAATGCTTTCTTCCCATCCGGACCTTGATGGTGTCCCCGTCTTTGTAGCTGGTCCATCCGCGCAGCTTGGCGGTGATGCGGTGGTTATCTCCCATGAATCCGTGGACCAGCGTGTTCATGCCCAAGTTTTCATTGCTGAATACCTTAACAGGCAGAGCGCCGTCATCGGATACGTCCTCGGGACGGACGCCCAGCACCAGTTCTTTGCCCACATGGCCGGAGAGAATGGACCTCTCCTCATCGCTGAGTTCGACTTCAAAGCCCTTTCCCTTCAGAGTGCCGTCCTGGAAAACGACATCGTAGAAATTCATGGGGGGCAGTCCGATGAAACCGGCAACAAACAGGTTGTTGGGAGAATCATACAGTTCCAGCGGAGTGCCGATCTGCTGGACATGTCCCATGCTCATGCAGACGATACGGTCCGCCAGGGTCAGCGCTTCTGTCTGGTCATGGGTCACGTAGAGCATGGTGGCCTTCAGACGCTTGTGCAGAAGGAGAATCTCACGGCGGGTGGCTCCGCGGAGCTTGGCATCCAGGTTGGACAGGGGCTCGTCAAAGAGGAATACCTTGGGATTGCGCACGATGCTGCGGCCCATGGCCACGCGCTGACGCTGTCCGCCGGAGAGCTGTGCGGGTTTCTTGTTGAGCTGGCTGGTGAGGCCGAGGATTTCCGCCGCCGCCAGCACCTTCTTGTGAATGACATTGACATCCTCCTTGCGCAACGTCAGGGAGAAAGCCATGTTCTCGTAGATGGTCATGTGGCCGTACAGGGCATAGTTCTGGAACACCATGGCCATATCCCGGTCTTTTGCGGGGGTCTGGGTGATGTCACGGTCGTCCAGAAGCAGCTTGCCCCTGGAGATGTCCTCCAGACCGGCAACCATGCGAAGCGTGGTGGATTTTCCGCATCCGGAGGGCCCAACCAGCACGATCAGCTCGCCGTCCTTGACATCCATGTTGAAATCAAAGACCGCCTGTACGTTGTTGTCATAGATTTTGTCCAGGTGCTGCAGACTCAGCTGTGCCATCTTATGCAGCCTCCTTTGCTTTGGCAGATTCATACTCCGCGAGCATTTTACTCTTGCGAATGTTGATGACGGCCGCCCCGATGAGGCAGGCTGCGCTGCCCAGCAGCATGAGGATGCAGAAGATGAACTGCAGGTTCCCCATGACGGGGACCTCGGTACCGCTGATCTTCACCACTGCACTGTGCGCCTGCATGGGCAGCACGAAGATGCGGAGGATCTGTCCCGCGCCCAGGATGATCAGGGCATTGCTGTAGGCTGTTTTGTAGTTCTTGACGCCTTCCGAGGCGAGGAAGGCCACCAGCATGAACAGCAGGTTGTAGACGATGGAAATGCCGATGAGGAACTGGTAGTACCAGGAACCCATGTCGGACTTGTATATCGAAACGAAATAAAGAACATTCAGCAAAATGGCCAGATAGCACAGTCGTGAAGAGGATGTGTTCTTCACATACCGCATCCGATCCATCTGAATCTGGCGGTCATCCAAAACCTGTGTCATGCGGACGCCTCCTTCCCCTTTGCAACGAGGGCTTGTTCTTCTTTCATGAGCATGCATTTCCAGATCAGGTTGGCAATCAGCAGCACGATGCAGACGATCAGCAGGCCGAATACCAGATAGTGTATGTCAAACCAGAAAGTGGATTCCGTATAGAGACTTTTTTTCTTGGTGGCGTTGGCCAGCAGCTCCTCGAAGTTGATCTGGAGGAACTGTGCCTTGAACAGTTCGATCTGTTTGTGGGCCCAGACTGTGAACACGATACCACCCGCTGCGACCAGACCTGTGGCCGCAAAATTCCCGACGTAGTACCTTCTGCGGGTATGTGTGTTGGTCACAAACAGGGAGAGTGTCAGAATCAGCATCCCAATGGCTGCGTGCAGAAAATCCTTGTTGAATCCCTGCATGTCATAGTAGATCCGGGAGCCTGTCACGGTGGTCTTTTCCAGTTTGTCCGGATTCCGGATCGTGTTGTACAGCGCATCATACAGATCGGTCATAATTCCCAGGGAATACAGGAAAATGAGTGCGCAGACAATCAGGGTCCCGATACACAGGACTTTCTGCAGATTCACTTGCTTTTTATACATCTCAGACCGACCTCCTGAATTTGAGTTGATGAAAACCGCTTGCCCGGGGAACCCTCCCCGGGCAGCGGAAATGGAATCGGCTTACAGCTCGGAATAGTAATCAAGCAGCGCTTCCCAGGCACCTTCCTTGATGTCCAGATACTGCGTGCCCATCATGGTGTCCGCGACGGTCTCGGCGGCTTCTTCGGGGCTGGACATGCCTTCCGCGGTGAAGCCCTTGGCAATGATGTCCACCAGCACGTTCTCCTGATCCTTGCCGAAGAGGAACTTGTTGTTCAGGTCGGTGTATTCGCCGATCTGCTGGTTCTCAGTGGCAGTGGTGGGAAGAACGGTGGGAACGGAGGTGTACCAGGGATTCTCGGCGATCTCAAGCAGCGGATGCTTGATGGTGCCCAGGCCGATGGCCGTGGAGATCTTGCCCGCGCCTTCGCGGCCGACCTCATGGGTGCACTGGTACTCGAAGGCCTGGCTCTTCATGAAGCTCAGAGTGGATCCCAGGTACATTCTGGCATAGTTGGTGTAGTTGCCGGAGGCCTTCTCCCACAGTTCGGCGTAGGTGGCATCGGCGATGACGGGCATCTCAGTGCCGTTGAAGGTGAAGGTCTCATAGCTTCCGTCTTCCTTCGTCTTGATGAAGGCGTCGGGTCCGTAGCTCATGAGGATGGTTCCAGCGGGAGAATAGGCGAAGTCGATCAGAGAGAGGGCGGCGTTCAGCTTGTTGGTGTCATCCCCTACGCCGGCCTTGGAGATTCCCCAGCCGTCGGTCTTGACGGAGCGCCAGCTCTCGGTAAAGCGCATGTAGACACCGTTTTCATCGGTTCCGTCATACCAGCGGGCGACGGGCACCATCACGGCCATGTACTTCTCGCCTGCGGCGGTGTCGAGCTTGGTGTTCAGGATGGTCTGGGTCTGGTTGTAGTCATAATGCATGAATCCCAGGTCTTCCTCGAGATAGTTGGAGCTCTTGACATCCTCGCCGTTGACGAATGCCTGGGAGACGAGGCCTTCCAGGACCATGTCGTGCATCCGGGAAAGAGCTTCATAGGTGGGAACTTCCAGACGCGCGTCATGGAGCACCTCATCGTTGCCCACGTAGAGGTAATCCTGACGGGATTCAAGGCCGCGCACGCCAAAGAGGATTCCGGCAAAGCGGATCAGGTCCACGCGGCGCTGATTGTTGGCATCCTCACGGGAGAACAGGCCCTGCACGGAATCCTTGCCGTTGAGGGTCTGGGGGTTGGCGACGACGCAGCGCAGCAGGGCAACCATCTCGTCGGCGTCCCATGCGGCGTTCTGTCCGATGAACAGGTTTGCACGGTTGGTGCCGTAGTATCCGTTGTAGGCTTCGTCGATGTAGGTGCGCAGCATGTTGACCGCGGCCACACCGTCGAGCTCGCCGGCTTCGTTCATCTTGGCGACGATGTTGCCGGCCTTGTCATAGTCCTTGGTCACGGTTTCCACGCCGGTTCCGTCCAGGGTCACCACGTCCACGGTCACGCTGCCGGAGGTGGGCATATAGGGCTTGTAAACGGCAGGAGCCAGCTTGTTGGACGCTGCAGCGGTGAACTCGCCTTCGCCGTTGAGGAGCTTCTCCACCCAGTCGGTGCGCATGAGGGGCATGCGCTCGATATCGTTCACGCCGTCAAAGTAGGGGCTGAAATAGATGGCGCCGGTATCGGTGTTGCCGGTGATGGACAGGCGGACGATGGGGTTGGCATCCAGATAGGCCTTAAAGTTGGGCATCTTGTCCAGATAGTCTGCAATGTTGACCACCAGACCAGCCTCGCCGGCCTCGGACAGCTTGGAGGCGGTGCCGGAGAGCATGTCCACATCGCCCATCTTTTCTTTCCAGTAGTCAAATTCCTTGTTGGCGCTGTTTCCCTGATAGACACTCTCGAACTTGACGCCCAGAATATCTTCAACAGCCACCCAGGTGGGCTTGAGGTCGCCGGAATGATAGGTCTTTCCGTCGGCCAGGGTAATGCCTTCACCGGCGGTTTCGGGATCGAAGGTCAGACCGGTCTTGGCGTTGTTGTAGCCGGTGCCCATGCGCAGTTTTGTGCCTGCTTCAAAGGGCAAGGCGTTTTCTGCGCTCGCGGCAGCGACCATGGTGAGGACCATCATCACGGCCAGGAGCAGAGAAAGCAGCTTGATTTTCATGGATACATCCTCCTCTATATTTAGTGCGGCTGACGGCCGCGGGGATACGGGATGAGTGTCCGGTCTGAGGGAAAGCCTTTTCCCCTGCCCGGCTCCGGAAAGGGGATTACTCCTTGACTCCGCCCACGTTGGTGCCCTTGGCGAAGTACTTCTGAATGAAGGGATAGATGATCAGAATCGGCACGATGGAGCAGACGATCAGCGCGTAGATCACGCTGTCCGAGGCATAGGCCCGGCTCCAGCCGGCCATCTGTTCGGGGTCGGTGTACTGCTCCAGCTGCAGGCGGATGAACACCTGAAGGGGATGCTCGTTCTGGTTGCTGATCATCTGACGCGCCCAGAAGTAGCCGTTCCACCGGCTGATGGCGAAGAACAGGGCCACCGTGGCGATGGTGGACTTGCTCATGGGAATGTAGACCTTGCTGAGAATCTGGAACTCGGAGGCTCCGTCCACGATGGCGGCTTCTTCGATTTCCCCGGGGACATTTTCAAAGGCGTTG
>CACYCQ010000290.1:0-2346 GCA_902772995.1 uncultured Eubacteriales bacterium | reverse complement strand
TCCTGCATTCTTTCACCTTCGTTCCGGAAATTGACGGATTCATTCAACCAAAGTTTCCAAGTACTTTATAGGCTTCCCAGTCGCCTTTGCATACTCAATTTCCGACCGAGTGCTGGCACCAATGTACCCACCAACGTTGATGACAAAGATTTCGTCTGCCATATCGATCTTCCGCTTGTGCATGTCATCCAGCATTTCCTTGGTACCTTCTGTCCAGACTTCATCATACCCAGAATGACCGAAGAGGCCTACGCTGATGACTATATTGCCCTCCAGAGTCAACCGCTTCTGTACTTCCATGAAAGCGTCCTTGAAACGAGTACTGCCGCAGAGAGTAATCACTTTGTACTTGCCGACCATAACCGCACCTTCAATCTCCAGCTTGTTCGGACTCGAGTGATTTGAGTGTTTTCCCATCAGCAGTTTTCCAACTCGTCAGACCGTTCGCACTCTTGCCGATTACAAACATAGCCGCATAGGAAGGACTGGAAAACAATATGTCTTCCTGCAGGACATGATGGAGACCTACAAGCGCGAGATCGAGCATGAGCAGACGCGAATGAAGGCTTCCAAGAACGGGTTTGTGAGACAGTGCTGCCAGCAGACCATTGACCAGCTCACAGCCGAGAAGAACGCAATCGACATGGAGGCGGTGGGATGAAGAACCTCACCTACTACAATCTGATGGTGGTCATCAGAAAAATCCAGGCTAAGGGCTACGACTTTGAGACTTCCAAGCGGCTGGCGAGAGGTGTGTTTGACGAGTTCGCCGCCTGTCCGCAGGGGTTGAGCATCAAGGAGCGGGTCAGGCGCATCCTGACCAGGGAAGAATGGGAGCGGGAGTACGGCTGCTGAGGCTGGATTCCTGCTTCTCGCGTTTTCTGGCGTTCACGTTTTTTTCAGAGGCTGGAAACAAAGAAACCGTTGGTTTTTCAGGCTGTTTGACCTATAATGATATATGGATTTTTATGCCTTGCCAGAAGGTGGGCTGGAAAGAAGCGGCGAGAAAATGAGTGAGCAACCATATGTGGTTAAAACTCATGATATGAAGCTGGATGCTGAGTATAATGCTTGGATTCTGGAATTGAAACAGCGGTATCAGGCAACTCAGATCAAAGCCGCTGTGAAGGTCAACTCTGAACAATTGCTGTTTAACTGGCAGCTTGGCCGGGATTTAGTTGTCCGACGTGCGGAAGAAAAATGGGGAAAAGGTGTTGTCGAACAAGTTAGTCTTGATTTGCAGGCGGCTTTTCCGGGGGTAAAGGGTTTCGGTGTTACAAATTTATGGTATATGAAAAGATGGTATCTGTTTTACACAGCAAAAGCAGATCCTCAAAAACTTCAACAACTTGTTGAAGAATTGGCCTCTTTCATTTTTTTGGCATTCAATTTTTCGACAAGGTGCTCTGTTTATTCAATGATACGTTCGAGCAAGCCCGCAATCTGGTTCTTTCGAGCCGGACTGCGGGCTTTTTTGCTTTATCGGTACACACCATACCCGTTTCTCTTTTGCCGGATTATAGAGCTTTACCTATTTTAGGCGAGGCACTCTTTTTTATTTCTCTGGTTGCCAAACCGGCGGTTTTTGTCCTGTGGGTTCTGAAGGAGAGGAACGATACATGCTCCTTCAGATCGGAGCAATCCCATGACGAAAGAGCAGAAGAACCTGATTGATCAGTACCGTCAGTCAGGTATGAAATACTCCGAAATAGCCCGTACCCTTGATCTCCCGGAGACGACGGTCAAATCCTATTGTTACCGGAATCCCGTCACCAATCCCACACCGATACCAGCAGGGCCCGTATGCCCGCTGCGCGGAAAGCCGATAATTTCTGGTAAATTCAGGCCTCGTCGCTTCTGTTCTGACGCTTGTCGGAACAAATACTGGCTGATAAATCATGATGCCACTGCCTGTCATCCCGCCGTGAAAGCGACCTGCCTGCATTGTGGGAAGCACTTCACGGATTACGCAAACAGGCACAGAAAATACTGCTCCCACTCTTGCTACATCGCAGCCCGCTATGGAGGTGACCAGCATGAGTGAAGTGCAGTTTGACCGGGAGCTGAAGTTTCAGGTGTCCATGGCGCTGGTGGATGAAATGCAGGAGAAAGGGATTATCGGGCAGGAGGATTATCAGAAATGGCTCGATCACCTGACGCAAAAATATAACCCTCCCATCGGCCGCGTTGTATCAAAGAAGATCTCGTAACCACTTGACTTTACTGGCTTTTAGAGCGAGTAATGTCGGCCGAAATATGACGTCGAAGACTGCCATGAGGCCATCATCGAACCGGAAACCTTCGACAGGGTGCAGGAGATGATCGAACAACGCAGCAGGGTGCGGC
>CACYCQ010000289.1:0-2550 GCA_902772995.1 uncultured Eubacteriales bacterium | reverse complement strand
TGCGGGAAGCGGTCCTGACAGCCCGACCGGTTCATTCTGTCATCATGCGGATGATTTCCTGATCTGTTTCGCGCATGCCCATGCGCCCGAGACGGCCGAAGTTGGCGATGGATTTCTCCACGCCCTTGACCACGAGACCGTCCCCGCCGTAAAACTGCTGGCCGTTTTTAAACATGTCATAGCCGAAGATGCCGGTCTCCACAGCGGTGGCGATTTTTGCGGCACAGGAGGATTTGGCCCCGTCACATACAATCCCGGAGGTGATGGCGAGGCAGTTGACGATGGTGTGGGCAATCACGCGCTCATTTCCCCCGTGCAGGAACGCGATGCCGGCCCCCGCCCCCGCCCCGGCGCTGACCGCGCCGCAGTAGGCCGACAGCCTGCCGATGCTCGACTTGCAGTGAATGGTGACGAGATTGGAGATGAGCAGCGCCCGGCAGAGCTTCTCCGTATCCGCATTCAGTCCCCGGGCATAGACGATGACGGGCACGGACGCGGTGAGACCCTGGTTCCCGCTGCCTGAGCAGATGACCACCGGCATTTCCGAGCCGTTCATCCGGGCATCGGATCCGGCGGCGGCATAGGCCTTGGCGCGGGTGCGCAGATTGTCCCCTGTGGAGAGCAGCACCTTTCCGATGTTGGCCCCGTATGCGTGGCGCATTCCTTCCTCCGCAATGGCGGTGTTCAGCCTGATCTGCCGCTCGAGGATGCCGCGCACATCCTCCAGATCGCAGGTGCAGGCGAAGTCATAGATTCTCTCGACCGTCAGAAGCGAATAGTCCGGCACGTCGTCGTCCTCTGCCGGGGCATCCGCGTCCGCTTCATACAAAACCGTGCCGTCGCGCTCAATGCGGATGATGCGGGTATGCTCGTTGGCGATGCGCGCCTTTGCGCAGGAGCTGCCTTTGCACACCGTGACGATCATATCCAGAAGGTGCCCGGATTCCAGGGACCTGACCTCGATGGGCGTATGTTCCAGATAGGGACCCAGGGCATCGATGGTCTCCGCCGTCACGTTTGAAATGACCTCCAGCTCCGCCGTTTCATCGCCGCCGAGCACGCCGATGGCGGCAGCCGCGGCGATTCCCCTTCTGCCGCCGGTGTGGGGGACCACGACGCTCTTGACGTTTTTGATGATGTTGCCACTTGCCTCCACCGTGATTCTGTCCGGCACCGCACCGAGCGCGGCGCGGGCCTTCGCCGCGCAGTAGGCCAGCGCGATCGGCTCCGTACAGCCCATGGCGCAGACCAGTTCGCGCTGCAGAATCGCGACGCAGGTCTGATAGACCAAATCGTTCCGTTCCATCGTACACCTCTCTCCTTCCTTTCCTTCTGCCACGGATTCAGCATGAAGGGAACATGGTCGTGACGCTCCTTTCCGATGCATAGATTATGACATAAAATTGATAAAAGCGCAATAACAAACTGCGGGAATCAGGCCGCAAAAAAGAGAAACGCGCTTCCCCGGCAGGTGAGGGCACCCCGCATTTGAGGCCAGGCGGGTCCCGTGAATGCGCGCGGCAGCCGGGGCACTGCGGTTCACGGAGCCGTGTTCCCCTTCTGCCGCCCCCCCGGACCGCTGCGGCGCAGCGGTGAAGGGAAGTTCCCGGAAACCGGTCCGAAGGGAGAGGAAATATGGTAAAATGACCCGGGATTTGCCACATCCGCCTCCGGGGCGGGGATCCCGCTCACATCAAGAAAGGAAGGCGAACGACAAATGAAGAAGATGCTGGCCGGGGCGCTGGCCCTGATGCTCCTGACCCTCGCCTGCACGGGCGCGCTGGCCCTGGTGCGCCATGACTGCAGGGAGAAAAACTGCGTGTGCTTTATCCAGAGGGGGGACATGGGCCCCGGGGTCGCCGCCATTGCCCGGCGGCTCAGGGCCATGGGCTACCTCAAAACGGACAAGACAGTGAGCACCTTTACAAAGGAACTGGACGAGGCGGTGCGCGCCTTTCAGAAGGACCACCGGATGAAGGCGGACGGCCTGATGACGGACAACACGCTGACCTGGCTGCTCTACGGGCTGGGCGCAAACGACATGGACCGGGAGTATCCCCTCTCCGACGGCAGGCAGGTCTGGGTGCCCACCGACGGAGGGACCCGTTTCCACACAAGGCCTGACTGCTCCGGCATGTCCTATGCGCGCAAGCTCAGCCTGCGCAACGCGCTTGCCCTGGGCTTTGAGCCCTGCAGCAGGTGCCGGGAGAAGTGAGCATGGGGAAGATTCTCTTTTTTGATCTGGACGGCACCCTCTGGGCCCGGGGAGAGCTGATTCCGGACAGCGCGGCGCAGGCGCTGGTCAGGGCCCGCAGCCGGGGGCACCGTGTCGTGATCAACAGCGGCCGCAGCCGGGGCTTCATCCACAACCCCCGCCTGTTTGACCTGGGCATCGACGCGGTGGTCAGCGGGTGCGGGACCATGATCGAGGTCCCTGCACCGGGGCAGGAGCGCTGCAGCCGGGACGCCCGGGAAAACCGGATGCTCTGTTATTTCCCCATGGGCCGGGAGCTGACCCGGGAATGCTGCGAGGTGACGAGGAAGCACCGC
>CACYCQ010000288.1:0-2488 GCA_902772995.1 uncultured Eubacteriales bacterium | reverse complement strand
TGCGCCCAGGCCGGGGCCGCGCTGGTGCTGGCCTCCGCCACGCCCAGCCTTCTGTCCTTTGCCCGGGCCGGACGGGGGGACCTGACGCTCCTGGAAATGCCAGAGAGGGTGACGGGGCGCCCCCTGCCGCAGGTTACCGTGACCGACATGCGGGAGGAGCTCATGGCCGGCAACCGCTCGGTCTTTTCGGGCACGCTGCACACGGCCATCCGGGAATGCCTGGGGAGCGGGCACCAGGCGATCCTCTTCGTGAACCGAAGGGGCCACTCCACCTTTGTCAGCTGCCGCAGCTGCGGGCACGTCATGACCTGCGAGCACTGCGACGTGTCCCTGACCTTCCACCAGCACGACCAGCGGCTGCTGTGCCACTACTGCGGCTTCTCCCTGCCGGTGCCGCAGGTCTGCCCCGTGTGCGGCAGCCCCTACATCAAGTTCTTCGGCGTGGGGACCCAGAGGGTGGAGGAGGAGATGCACAGGCGCTTCCCCGGGGTGACCACCCTGCGCATGGACAACGACACCACCCGGAGCAGGGACGCCCATCAGGTGCTGCTGGACCGGTTCCGGGCGGGAGAGGCCCAGGTGCTCATCGGCACCCAGATGATCGCCAAGGGCCTGGACTTTCCCCGGGTCACCCTGGTGGGCATCGTGGCGGCGGACGCGCTGCTGCGCCTGCCCGACTACAAGGCCGCCGAGCGGGCCTTCCAGCTGCTCACCCAGGTGGCGGGAAGGGCCGGCCGGGCCGGGGACCCGGGGCGGGTGGTGCTCCAGACCTACGATCCGGAGAACCCGGTGATCCTGGCCGCCAGCCGGCAGGATTACCGCGCCTTTTACGAGATGGAGATGCGAAAGCGCCGGCGCGGCATGTTCCCGCCCTACACCACGATCCTCCGCCTGACCTGCAGCGCCGGGGATGAGGAGAGCGCAGCCTCCGCCGCCCGCCAGGCCCGGGAGCTGACGGAGCATTTCCTGGAGCGGCGCGCTTACCTCCGGCGGCTCCTGGTGAGCCTGAGCACGGGGCCCGCCCCCGTCTCCCGCATCATGGACCGCTACCGCTGGCAGACCCAGCTGATCCTCATCGACCGGGAACCGGCGCAGGAGGCGGCGGGGTTCATGAGCGAGCTGGCCGAGGCCATGCCCCAGGCGGTGGAGGCGCGCCTTGAAGTCAATCCCACGGGCTTCTGATCCCTTGTCCAAACAGGGGTCATGGTGATATGATAGCTTTGTCCGCGGCTAGGCGGACGGAAAGGAACCATCATGGCACTTCGAGATATTGTGTATATTGAAGACGACCTTCTGCGGCACGAGAGCCGGCCCGTGAAGGTCTTTGACGAAAAGCTCCACCGGCTGCTGGAGGACATGGCCCAGACCATGTACAAGCATGACGGCGTGGGCCTGGCCGCCCCCCAGGTGGCGGTGCTGCGGCAGGTCGTGGTCATGGACTGCGGCGAGGGCCTCATCGAGATGATCAACCCCCGGATCCTGGAGACCCAGGGCGAGCAGGAGGGCCCCGAGGGCTGCCTGTCCGTGCCCGGGAGACGGGGGCTGGTGAAGCGCCCCATGAAGGTCCGGGTGGCCTTCCAGGACCGCAACGGGGAGCCCTGCGAGCTGGAGGCCGAGGGGCTGCTGGCCCGGTGCGTCATGCATGAGACGGACCACCTGCGGGGACAGCTCTATGTGGATATCATGGAGCGGGAGCTGCTGGACGGGGAGAACCCGGAAGAGGACGAAGAGGACGGGGAAGAAGAGGAAAAGACCGGGACGGAGGGAAGCGGGGAATGAGGATCGTGTTTCTGGGCACGCCGGAGTTCGCCCTGCCCACCCTGCGCGCCCTGGCCGCCTCGCCCCATGAGGTCCTGGCGGCGGTCTGCCAGCCGGACCGGCCCCGGGGGCGCGGGCACCATCTGGTGCCCTGCCCGGTGAAGCAGGAGGCGGAGCGGCTGGGAGTGCCGGTCCTCACCCCCGCCCGCATCCGGGATCAGGAGGCGGTTTCGGCCCTGTCGGCCCTCTCGCCCGACCTGTTTGTCACCTGTGCCTACGGGCAGCTCCTGTCCCAGGCGGTGCTGGACATCCCGCGCCTGGGGACATTCAACGTGCACCCGTCCCTGCTGCCCCGCCACCGGGGCAGCGCGCCGGTCAACTGGACGCTGATATGCGGCGAGACGCGCACGGGCGTGACCATCATGAAGACGGACATCGGCATGGACAGCGGGGACATCCTGCTCCAGGAGGAGACGGACATTCTCCCGGAGGAAAACGCCGAGGACCTGGAGGCGAGGCTGTCCGCCGTGGGCGCGGAGCTTCTCATGCGGGCGCTGTCGCGCCTCATGGACGGCACCCTCACGGCCACCCCGCAGGACCCGGCCCTGGTGACGGTGGAGCCCCGCCTGACCCGGGAGATGGGCGAGATGGACTGGCGCCTGTCCTCCAGGGAGCTGGCGGGCAGGGTGCGGGGCCTGGCCCCCTGGCCGGGCACCTTCACCAGGCTTTC
>CACYCQ010000287.1:0-2193 GCA_902772995.1 uncultured Eubacteriales bacterium | reverse complement strand
TTAAGCTGAAAACGGAAAACATGCGCCGCAACTGGTGCAAGGGCTGTGGCTACTGTGTTGATGTTTGTCCCAAGAAGGCGCTCAGCCTTGGGAGCGAGCAGAACAAGCAGGGCTACAACATGGTGGTTCTGGACGAATCGCTGTGCATCGGCTGCGGGACCTGCCGGGTCGTGTGCCCGGACAGCGTTTTTGTTTTTGTAAAGGAGGAAGACAAGTGAGCAAAAGAGAGCTGATGAAGGGCAATACGGCCATTGCCGAAGCGGCCATCCGCGCCGGCGCAGAACTGTTTGCCGGCTATCCCATCACCCCTTCCACCGAGGTGCTGGAGCATCTTGCCGCAAGAATGCCGGAAGAAGGACGCATCTTTATTCAGGCGGAGAATGAATTGGCGGCCATGAACATCGTCCACGGTGCATACGGCACCGGACACCGCGCACTGACCGCAACTTCCGGCCCGGGACTATCCCTCAAGCAGGAGGCCATGTCCTTCGCTGCCGCAGGCGAAGTCCCCTATGTAGTGATTCTTGTCAACCGTTACGGCCGCGGCGTCGGCGGTCTGGACGGCGCCCAGGACGCCTATTTCCAGGTCACCCGTGGGGGCGGCCAGGGCGATTACCGCAACATCGTTTATACCCCCGCTGCCGTACAGGAAGCGGTGGAAGATATGTATGAGGCTTTCGACGTGGCGGAAAAATACCGCATTGCCGTGTACATTATGCTCGATACCATCCTTGGCCAGACCATGGAGCCGGTGGAGATGCCCGATTACAAGACACGTAAAGAGCCTCTAGGCTGGGGCGTCGACGGCACCAACACGGTGGGCCTGGATCGTTTCAAGTTCGCGTATGACGAGAACACCGAAGGTTGGATACGCAAACTGGAAAAGATCGATCAGGAGATGCAGCGCTGGGAAAGCTATCGTACGGAGGACGCAGAATTCGTATTCGTTGCTTTCGGTCTGGCAGGCCGTGTCTGCTTTGACGCAGTTGATGAACTGCGGGAGAGAGGCGAAAAGGTCGGATGCATCCGCCCGAAGCTGATCTATCCCTATCCCACCAGGGCCTTCCAGGAGCTGGATCAGAGCAAAGTGAAGGGCTTCATGACGGTCGAAGGCAGTGATTTCGGCCAGCAGGTGCAGGACGTTGCACTGAGCGTGAAGAAGACCTTCAAAGAAAATGTTCCTGTATATTGCTATGCTTACCGAAGAGGTGAGCCGGAGGTCGCGAATATCATTGCCAAATACGAAGCAGCCAAAAGCGGAGAACTGAAGGAGGCGTACTGATATGGCTTTAAATCTTGAACAACTCTCCAACATCGTTAAGAGAAATCCGGGTTGGTGTCCCGGCTGCGGTCATCCTGTGTTCCTGCGGATCATCATGGAATGCATCGTGGAGCTGGGTCTGGAAAAACGGACGATCAGCATCCCCGGAATCGGATGCACCGGTCTGACCCATGAGATGGTGGAGAACGACCGTTACTGGCTGGTGCCCCACGGCCGCGCAGGCGCCGTCGCAACAGGCGTCAAACGCGTGAACCCGGATGTGCTGGTCTACACCTGGCAGGGTGACGGCGACGCCATGAACATTGGCCTGTCAGAGACGCTCAACGCTGCATATCGGAATGAGAATATTTGCATGTTTGTCTCTGTGAACAACTTTTTCTCCATGACAGGCGCCCAGATGTCCTGGACGACGCTGCCCAATCAGAAGACCTCTTCCACACCGCTCGGACGAGACTGTGAGAAGACCGGCAAACCGCTACGCCTGGCCAACCTTATCGCGGATGAGTTTGACGTGGCCTTTGCGGCGCGCGGAAAAATTACCTCTCCCCGCAGCATCAATCAGCTCAAGTCCTACGTCATGGAAGCCATGCAAGCGCAGCTGAACGGGGAAGGCTTCAGCATTGTTGAGGCGCTGTCACCCTGTCCGACCAGCTGGGAGATGAGTCCTCTGGAGAGTAAGAAGAACATCGACGAGTACGTCGAAACATTTTACCCTGTGGGAGTATTTAAGGAAAGGAGTGCAAAATAAATGAAAGAGGTCTTTTTTGCGGGCTTCGGCGGTCAGGGCGTCCTGACGGCAGGCCTGGTGCTGGCATATGCCGCGAATGAAAAAGGTGTCAACGTCTCCTGGATGCCGGCATACGGCCCTGCCAAGCGAGGCGGAACCTCCAACAGCACAGTCAAATTCGGCG
>CACYCQ010000286.1:0-3389 GCA_902772995.1 uncultured Eubacteriales bacterium | reverse complement strand
GCGCTCTCCGAGGGCCCCTGCGGGGAGCTCGATGGCCTGCGGCCATCATCAGGGGCAAGCCCCTGCGCCGATTTCATCGGCTACCCCCTTTTGCAGCGCACGGCGCTGAAGATACGGAGGTGATACGCAAATCCCCTGTCCTCATTTCAGCATCGAAATCATCAGCAGAGGCAGAGGCCGGTCTGTCATGGCCGCTGCCGCTTACCAGTCTGGTGAGAAACTGTATTCCCAGTTCACCGGCACCTGGGAATACGGCAGAGAAACCGAACGCATCGACCACACGGAGATTCTGCTTCCTCCCATGTGCCCGCAAGCCGGGCGTACAGCCCGCAGGCGCGACAGAGGCGGCATAACAGTCAAATCCCTTCTCCCGCAAAAAGGCCATCAGGTCTCCACCGCTCATCCCCCGGCAGGCATCCTCCGATAAGCGGCATCATAGCTTCCCCGGCCGGAAAGACCATATCCGAAGACAAACTGCAATCCGCTCATGCGCGCTGGCCGGGTCATGTCCCGGTCACAGCATGGCCGCGATCTTTTTCGCCAAAGCCATGATGGTCAGCATCGGAGGATTGCCCATGGCCCTGGGGAGGATCGTGGCGTCGGCAACGTACAGGTTCTCCGGAAGACGCGGATCGTGCAGCGTGTCCCGCTCCTTTTCCGTCAGCGGCAGCATGCCGCCGGGGTGCCCGGCATTCAGCGTTCCCAGGAACTGCTTCTCCTCCGGCACGCCCAGACGCTTCAGGATCTCCCGGCACTGAAGGACGGCAGCTTTCATGCGGGTCTCGTCCAGCGCGGTCATGCGCTTGTCGATGCCCCGGTCATTCACGGCCCCGGTCTCCTCATCAGCCAGCTTGATCATCACGCTGGCGATGTCCCGCATGGGGAGGCGCCAGTGTTTGTTGAAGAAGAAGCTCAGGTAGTCCATATAGGGCGAAAGGATGTAGCCGTCCTGCTGGCTGATGAAGGGCATCAGCAGCTGCCTGTCCTGTCCGAAGCCCGCGAGGGGTCCGGCCACGCACAGCACCGGGTCCACGAACAGCGTCTTTTCGCAGGGGATGCCCGCGCTTTCCAGGATCAGCGGCGTGCCCAGCCCGCCCGCGGCCAGCACGACAAGATCGGCCTGATAGCTGCACTTCCTGCCGCCGTGCCTGGCATGGACGGAGCGCACCCGGCCGCCTTCGATCCCGAGCCCCGTCACCCGGCAGCCGGTCACCAGCTGCGCCCCGGCGCTGACGGCCTGTTCCACCAGGGCCCGGGTATCCCATTTCGCGCCGGTGGGACAGCCGATGGCGCAGTGCCCGCAGTCCACGCATCTGGCGGCGTCCGTGAACTTGGGCGTCGCCACGGGGGAGAGGCCCATGTCTTCAAATATCTGAAACATCCGGCGCGTGCAGTCCGTCCAGTTCGCCTGGTGGTCCGTGGAGATGGGCAGCTCCCGACAGAGCGCTTCAAACTCGGCGCCCAGATCGATGCCGAGTTCCCGCAGCGCGCCGTCACAGCGCACGGCGTTGCCCGTGGCCAGCGTGGTGGTGCCGCCGACGCCTTCGCCCCAGACCAGCACCATGTCGGGGGTTTTGGCTACCTTCATGGCGGGCAGCAGCGGCCGGATCATGCGTTCGTCCAGAAACAGGCCGGTCCTTCGCAGCCCCGCCAGCTTGTTTACCGGCAGGGAAAAGGGCTTGAAAGCCCGGCCCGCCTCCAGCAACGTGACCTGATAGCGTCCCTGCAGTTCCCGGGCGGCCATCGCGCCGCCCGCGCCCGTGCCAACGACGATCGCGGTCCTAGTTTTTCCCATGGCTGACTTCCTCCCTGCGCAGATGCGCCCTGCAGCATTTGCCGCCTTCAGTGAGCCGGTCCGTGAAATCCAGACGGCCGCCGCCCATGATGCCGCCGACGATTCCGGAATCCAGGCCGGACATCACGGCGCACTGCTCCGGCGCATAGACATTGCTGAAAAAGCATCCTGATACGGTGATCTCTCCCGGCAGCTCCCCGGACATGGAGATGCCGATGCCCTGATAGAGCCAGAACACCAGATGCCTGAGGTCCGCATCGTCCCGAAAGCCCGTGACGCGCCGGATTTTTTCCCCCAGCGCATATGCCTGGGCGTACAGCCTGCCGGGATCGACGCCGGGATCCAGGGCATGCTCCCGGGTGTACATGGCGTATTCCTGCAGGGCGTCCTTCCAGGAACGCGTCCAGAGCCGTCTGCCCGGGACGCGGAAGGCCCTGGCGGTGAGGTCCATCAGGATCTGAAGCTGCCATCGCCGCACGATCCCCGGCGCGCGCCGCTCCCAGCGCCGCAGCAGGGCGCGAAAAAGCTTCGCTCTCATTTGTACATGGCCTCGATCTCGTCCCGGTAATGCGCCTGGACATTGGCCCGCTTGACCTTCAGATTGGGGGTCAGCTCGCCCTTCCGGATGCTGAGCGCTTCGGGAATGACCGTGTATCTGCGGATCTGTTCCGGGTGGGACAGCCCTGCGTTCATGCGCCCGATGGCCTCCTCAAGTCCGGCGGTGCCGCCTTCCACCCACAAAAGCGCCGTGCAGTAGGGGCGGTTCTCGCCGATCAGCACCGCCTCGGACACGCCGGGGATGCCCTTGAGCAGTTCCTCGAGCTTCGGGATGGAGATGTTCTTGCCGTAGGCGGTGACGATCATCTCCTTCTTTCGGCCCTTGAGGGTGATGTGCCCGTTTTCGTGGATCACGCCCAGATCCCCCGTCCGAAGGACGCCGTCCCGGATGCTGTCGCTCTCAAGGCCGTAGTAGCCCAGCGTCACCTGCGGGCCTCTGACGATCAGTTCGCCATCCGGTTCGGCGGTGACCTCCGTCTCCGGCAGCGGCGTGCCGATGGTGGGGATCACGTTGTCGCCCATGCGGTTGATGGTGATCAGCGGCGCCTCAGTCTGGCCGTAGGCGTTGTGAATCTCCACGCCCAGAGCCCGGAAGTTCATGAGCAGCGCCTCGCTCACCGGCGCGGAGCCCACGATCAGCTGCCTGCAGGCGTCCAGTCCCGCCTTTTTGAGGATGATCCGCCTGAGAAGCGCCCCGGCCATGCGCTTTGCCGCGCCCTCCTTCATGGAAAGCCACCGCTTCCCGAAGGGATTTGATGCGAGCTGGTCCCACAGCTTTTCATAGAACCTGGGCACCGAGAAGAAGATGGTGGGCCGCACTTTGGGCAGCGCCTCCGTCAGCGCGCCGAAGTCGTTGAGGAAGAAGTAATCCACAGGCGTGAGCACGTAGTAGGGCGCGTAGGACGCCAGGATGCCCTCCACCACGTGGCTCAGGGGCAGGAAGGACAGGTAGCGCAGGGGCTTGTTGCGGTCCTCCCAGGTCAGCAGGCCGGTCAGCACCTGTCCCATCCAGGTCAGCTGTCTGAAATTGAACATG
>CACYCQ010000285.1:0-5080 GCA_902772995.1 uncultured Eubacteriales bacterium | reverse complement strand
CTGCATTTCCTCAATTCCAAAACCAGCGGCAGCAAGAAGGTGGACAGCGACCACCAGGCCGCCATCAAAAAGGCCGCCTCCATGGTGGGCGGCGTCAGGACGCTGCGCAGCGCGTCGGACCTGTAAGCGCAAAAACGCGGGGACTGTGAAAGGCTTCACAGTCCCCGCGGGCCGTTTTGGGATTACTTGTACTGGGCGGGATACTGGATCTGGGCGCCGGCGAATTCCAGCGGCCAGACGGTCTTGTACACGCCGTCCTGAACCTGGGCGATGGCGATGGACGCAGCCGTGTTGTTGTGATAGTGCTGGGTCCCGTTGAAATCGTGGTTCTCGAAGCGGATGGCGTCATAGGGGAGGATGATTTCGGGGCCGTTGGGGAAGCTGCCCTCGATGTTCATGTTCTCAAGGGCTTCCTTGACCTTCTCGCCGTCGGTGGTGCCGGCCTGCTCGAAGGCGGTCTTGAGGATCCAGGTGGCGGTGTAGCTCTCGGCGGAGTGGCCGTTCATGTCCAGACCGTACTTCTCCTTGAAGGCGGCGTTGATCTCCTGGCCCTTGGTCAGGTCGGGGTTCCATTCCACCACGGAAGCCACGCCGTTGGAGATGCCCTGGGTGTTCTCCAGGAAGGAGGGATCGGTGTAGCCGTTGGCCTTGGCCACGAGGATGGGCGGCTGATAGTTCTGCTCCTGCAGGGTCTTCATCAGCAGGGTCGCGTCGGCGATGTAGCTCTCCGCGAGCACGGCGTCGGCATTGGCGGCCTTGAGCTTGAGCACTTCAGAGCTCAGGTCAGGCTGTCCGCCCTGGTACTCGACCTTCTCCACCACTTCCATGCCGTAGTCGGCGGCAAAGATGTTGGCGGCGTCGATGAGCTGCTGGCCGATGTTGGAGTTGTCGGCGAAGATGGCGATGGTTTTGACTTCCTTGCCGGTGACCTTGGCGGTGTCCCTCAGGTAGTCGAACATGCCGCGGATGTAGACGGAGTTCATGGGGCACATCCGGAAGAAGAAGTCATAGCCTTTCTCGGACAGGTTGTCCACGGTGGAAATGGCGGTCACCATGGGGATGCCGTTCTCCTCGCAGACCTGAGCGGCGATGTCGGTCAGGGTGGACATGTGGCAGCCCAGCAGGGCATCGCACTTGTCGACGGTGACCAGCTTCTCAGCCACGGACTTGGCCTTCTTGGCGTCGCCCTCGTGGTCGCCCTTGACGATCTCCAGCATCTTGCCGTTGACGCCGCCGGCGGCGTTGATCTGCTCCACGGCGAACTCGATGCCGCGGATGATGTTGTTGCCGATGGCCGCCTTGTCGCCGGAGTAGGCGTACATGGCGCCGATCTTGATGGTGTCGCCGTCGGCCAGGGCTGCGGTGGCAAACAGGATGCACAGGCAGGCCAGGATGGCGGCAAGTTTCTTGAGGTTCATATGAAACCCTCCTTTGTTTATTATTTTAACGGCGCTGGCCGTTAAAACCGCTCAGATGCCGAGGTAGGCGCGCTTGACGTGCTCGTTGCGCTCCAGCTCCTCCGCGGTGCCCGAAAGGGCGATGTGCCCGTTTTCGATGACGTAGCCGCGGTCGGCGGTGGAGAGGGCCTTGGTGACGTCCTGCTCCACGAGGATGACGGACAGCCCCTGGCGCTTGGCCATGTCATGGGCCACGTTCAGGATGTCGTCCACGATGTTGGGGGCCAGGCCCAGGCTGGGCTCGTCCAGGATCAGCAGCCGGGGAAGGCCGATGAGCGCCCGGGCCACCGCCACCATCTGCTGCTCGCCGCCCGAGAGGGTCCCCGCCGCCTGGCGGGAGCGCTCCTTGAGCTTGGGGAAGCAGCTGTAGCAGAATTCAAGGGACTGGGGAAGCTTTTCCCTGGCGGCCCTGGAGAAGGCCCCCAGCTCCAGGTTCTCGTAGACGGTCATGTCGGTGAAGAGCTGGCGCCCCTCCGGGACCTGGACGATGCCGGCATCCAGGATCTGCCGGCTGCGTTTGCCGCACAGCTCCTCGCCGTTGAGGAGGATGCTGCCGCCGGTGGGGCGGATCATGCCGGTGACGGCGCGCACCGTGGTGGTCTTGCCTGCGCCGTTGCTGCCCAGGATGGCGATAATCTCGCCGTCGCCCACCTCAAAGCTGATGTCCCAGAGGATCTGGACCTGGCCGTAGCCCGCGCTCAGATGTTCAACCTTCAGCATGTGCGTCCTCCTTTTTCTTTCCCAGGTAGACTTCCATGACATAGGGGTCGTTCATGACCTGCTGGGGGGTGCCCTCGGCGATCTTCTCGCCGTGGTGGAGCACCACCACCTTCTCGCACAGGGAGACGACGGCCCGCATGATGTGCTCGATGAGGAAGATGGTCACGCCGCCCTCGTTGATGCGCCGGATGAGGGCGATGGCCTCCTCGGTTTCCGTGGGGTTGAGGCCTGCCATGACCTCATCCAGGAAGAGCATGTCCGGCTTGGTGGCCAGGGCGCGGGCCATCTCCAGGCGCTTCTGGTCCGGGGTGCCCATTTCGCGGGCCAGCACGTTGCGCTTGTCGAACATGCCGGTGAACTCCAGGGTCCGGGCGGCGATTTCCCGGGCCTCCCGGAGGCTTTTGGCCTTGTGGCGCCCGAAGAAGGCGGAGGAGGCCACGTTGTCCAGCACGGTCAGGTTCCCCAGGGGCTTCATGATCTGGAAGGTCCGGGCGATGCCCATGTCGGCGAACTCGTCGGCCCGTCTGCCGGTGATGTCCTTCCCCCGGTAGAGGATCTGCCCGCTGGTGGGGGGATAGAAGCCGCAGATCATGTTGAAGGTGGTGGATTTGCCGGCGCCGTTGGGGCCGATCATGCCGGTGATGCAGCCCTGATCGGCCGTGAGGGAGACGTTGGAGACCGCGGTCAGCCCCTTGAAGGTCTTGGTGAGGTTGCGCACCTCAATCATGATTTCGCTCATTTCGCGTCACCTCCCCGGTTGATCTGGCGTGCGATGTCGTCCTCGCCCGGCACCTTGCCCAGGACCTTTTCCTCCAGGAACGCCTTGAAGCGGCTGTGGTGGTACCAGCCCAGGATGCCGGTGGGGCGGAAGCGGATGACCACGATGAGCACCACGGCGTAGAGGATCAGGTTGATGCCCGGCAGGATGGCGCCGAAGGTGTTGCGCAGGTATTCGGACAGGGAAACCATCAGGATGCCGCCCACCAGCGGGCCCTCCACGAAGGCGGAGCCCCCGATGATGGCCGGCAGCACCATCTCCACGCTGGCGCTCTGGAGCATGATGTCCGGGTCGATGTAGCGGTAGTAGGAGGCGTAGAAGACGCCGGCCACGGCGCTGACGCAGCCGGAGATCACCACGGCGATGACCTTGTAGCGCAGGGGCCGGATGCCGATGGCGGCCGCCACGTCCTCATCCTCGCGGATGGTCTTGAGGGCAAAGCCCAGCTTGGAGTTGTCGATGCGCTTCATGATCAGGTAGACGCACACCATCATGACCAGGGCGATGTAGTACCAGATCACCTTGTCCTTGAAGGCGAACATGGCCCAGTTGTTGCCCTTGACATAGGGCAGGCTGACGCCCACGGCCTTGCCGGCGAAGTCGGAGTTGAGAATCACCTGCCGCACGCACTCGGCGAAGGCGATGGTCACCAGGGTGAAGTAGGGGCCCCGGAGGATGAAGCACTGGGAGAACACCATGCCCGTCACCAGGGCGGTGATGAGGATCGCCACGGGGAAGGTCGCCCAGGGGTTCCAGCCGTAGTTGGTGATGAGCAGGGCGGAGGTGTAGGCGCCCAGACCCATGAAGCAGGCGTGGCCGATGGAATTCTGGCCGGTCATGCCGCCCAGCAGGTTCCAGGCCATGGACATGGTGGTCATATAGAAGGCCACGATGAACACGTTGATGATGTAGGGCATTTTGCGGATGAACTGGGGCAGCAGCAGGATCAGAAGGATCAGGAGCCCCAGGGCGAGCGCGCGGCGCTTTTCAAAAGTCGTCTTCATGGTTTACGCCCTCCTCAGCTTGATGTTCTGGCGGATGACCAGAATGATGATAAAGGTCAGGAAGACGACCAGGGTCTTGACGCTGGGGCCGATGAACAGGGAAACCAGGGTTTCCAGAAGCCCCAGGAAGATGCCGGCGAAGAACGCGCCGGGGATGCTGCCCAGGCCGCCCACCACCACCACGATGAGGGCGCGGAAGCCGTAGCCGGAGCCGGCAGTGGGGTTGATGACGTTGAAGAGGGTCAGCAGGGCGCCCGAGATGCCGGCCAGGGCGGCGCCCAGGCCGTAGGTGATCATGTAGATGGACTTGGCGTCGATGCCCACCACCTGCGCGCCGACGGGATTCTGGGAGACCGCGCGGATCTGCTTGCCCACGGGGGTCATCTTGAGGAAGAAAAACAGGGCGATGGAGAGGATGATCAGCACCACGAAGCTGATGAGCTTGGGCAGGCCGACGGTGACGGGGCCCAGCGCGAGCACGTCAGAGGAGTGGGCCGTGGTCAGGGTGCGGTAGTCCGATGTGAAGATGGTCTGGGCCAGGTTGGTGAACAGGATGCCCAGTCCCACCGTGAGAAAGAGCAGGTTGGTGAAGCTCCTGGTGCCCAGGGAAGGGGTGATCAGGGTATGCTGGATGAGTGCGCCCAGGCAGAACATCACCAGGGCCACCAGGGGAATGGCGATGTAGGGGCTGATGCCCAGCAGCTGATAAAAAACGAACATCAGGTACATGCCGACCATCAGCATTTCACCGTGGCAGAAATTGATGATCTTCATCACGCCGAAGATGATGTTCTGGCCCATGCCCATCAGGGAATAGAATCCGCCGATCATGAGGCCGTTGATACACGCCTGGAGAAAAGTGTCCATCCGAAGTCATGCCCCCGTTTCCTTGGTGATATTCGGTGTTTTACGAAAACACCCTCTGTCAAAATTGTAGGACGCGACGGGGTAAAGAGTCAAGAAGCACACTCCGTTTTGTCAGCTTTCGCCAAAAAACCTGCGCGGATGTGCGCATCCGCAGCACGGATGCCCGGAAGCGCGCCATCTGCGCTGCCCGCTTCCTGCCTGCGGGGAGGAGATGCCCGCCATCAGTCCGGTGCCGCGCCGTGGCCGTCACACGG
>CACYCQ010000284.1:0-15579 GCA_902772995.1 uncultured Eubacteriales bacterium | reverse complement strand
GTGCCGGAAAACTCGGACCGGCATGCGCTGTATGTGGCACTGCGGGAGCTGGAACAGGAGAATCCGGAACTGGAGATCCGGCAGGAAGAGAAGGGGATCTGCGCCAGTATCGGCGGCCAGGTGTACCGGGAGGTGCTTCTGGAGCAGCTCCAGTCCCGGTTCGGGCTGAGAGTGCGCGCGCTGCCGCCCCGGGTGCTGTACCGGGAGACGGTGGCCGCGCCGGTGCTGGGCATCGGGCATTACGAACCGCTGCGCCACTATGCGGAGGTCTGGCTCCGTCTGGAGCCTGCGCCCGCGGGCAGCGGCATCAGCTTCCGGGCGGATCCGGCGCCCAATACCCTGGCGGTGAACTGGCAGCGGCTCATCGAGACCCATGTACTGGAAAAGGAACACAGGGGCGTGCTGACCGGCAGCCCGCTGACGGATGTGAGGATCGTCCTGATTGCGGGAAAAGCCCATCTCAAGCACACCGAAGGCGGTGATTTCCGGGAGGCGGTGTACAGGGCGGTCCGGCAGGCGCTCATGCAGGCGGACAATGTGCTGCTGGAGCCCCATCTGTCCTTTGAAATCGAGATTCCCGCAGAGCTCTGCGGCAGAACGGAGGCGGAGCTGCTGAAAATGCAGGCGGAGATCAGGGAGCGGAGCCTCCGGGAGGGAAACGCCGTGCTGGAGGGCACCGGACGGGCAGCTGTGCTGTGGCCCTATATGGAGGATTTTGCCCGGATCACCCGGGGCAGGGGAAGGATCTCCTGCGCGTTTGACCACTATGCTCCCTGCCTCAATGCTGAGGAGGTCATCCGGGAAGCCGGCTATGATCCGGACAGGGATATGGACAATCCGTCAGGCAGCGTGTTCTGCAGCCACGGTGCAGGATTTGTCGTCAGCTGGAAGCAGGCGCCGGAACTGGCCCATCTGCGGGAGGAGGCGGAAAAGAGGAACCGGGATGTTGACATGGTATCTTGACCCTGAGAGCCGGGTCCCGCTGATGGACCAGCTGTATACGGCCATTGCCGGTGAAATCCGCAGCGGACGGATGGAAGAGGGAACCAAGCTGCCCTCCAAGCGGGAGATGTCCACACATCTGAAGATCAGTACCTCCACCGTGGAGGCGGCTTTTGCGCGTCTGGTTGAGGAGGGACTGTGCGAGAGCCGGCCCAGGTCCGGACTGTATGTGCTCAAATCTCCGGAAGTGGATGCGCTCAGGGGAGCGGCGCAGGTTCCCGTGAAGTGGAATTTTTCCACCAGTGCGGTGGATGCCGGAACATTTCCCTATGACACCTGGGCCCGCCTGATGCGGGAGGTGCTCACGGAGCGAAGCGAACGTCTGCTCTCCGGAGGGGATCCCATGGGAGATCCGGGGCTGCGCAGGGAGATCGCGGATATGCTCAGGCGCAGCCGCGCCATGGAGGTGTCATGGGAAAACCTGGTGATCGGTTCCGGCTCGGAGGACCTGCTCGGGTCCATGATCCCGCTGCTGGGACGGGAAAAACCGGTGGCTGTGGAGGATCCGGGCTATCCCCGGGCGCGGCGGGCCCTGATTGCGGGCGGCGCCAGAATCCTCCCGGTACAGCTGCTGGAGGGGGCTGTGAATCCCTCAGAGCTGTATATCCACGGGGCAGGTGCGGCGTATGTGACCCCGGCGCACCAGTTCCCCACGGGAAGGAGCATGAGTCGGGAGCAGAAGGAGTCCCTGATAAGGTGGGCAAAAGAAACCGGCAGCGTGCTTGTCGAGGATGATGTGGACTGCGAGTTCCGGGACGGGGGACCCGGGACAGCCCCTCTGGAGACGTTGAGCCGGGAACACGTCATCTATCTCAACACCTTTACCCGTACCCTCGCTCCGGGACTGCGGATGGGGTACATGGTACTGCCGGACAGGCTGCGAAGGACATATGCGGAGAGCCATCTCTCCTGCGGCGTGCCCGCCTTTGAGCAGGAGACCCTCCGCAAGTTTATCGCCTCGGGCCAGTTTGAGCGGCATGTGGCCAGGACACAGACCGACTTCAGGCATCGGCTTCTGGCGGCGGCCAGGATGGTCCGTGAGATGGAGATCGGGGAGGTGCTCCCCAGCGAGGCCGGCGGATACCTGGTTGTCAGGGCGGGCGGCAGGCTGCCGGCACATCAGCTGGTGGAAGCGGCAGCTCGGGAAGGCGTGCGTGTGCACAGGCTGGATGAGTACCGGATCCAGCCTGTGGGGGAGGAAACCCGCAGGCACGTGCTGCTGGGCATTACAGGAATGCGGGAGGAGCGGATCCAGGAAGGTCTCCGCTTACTGGCAAAAGCCTGGCTGAGTTGACCCTGACGGTCTGCATGCACTCCGGACGGGAAACGGGCGATGCATGGAGGGCGGGGCAGGATGGGTGATTCCTGCCGGGCCACGGGTCTCCGATCCCGAACAAACAGGCATGACAAGGGGCAGAACCTGGCCTTTCCAATCGTGTGAGTATCCCCATCTCCGTGTGCAGTGTCACCCTGCGGTGCCATGTCTGGCATGGCTTCCGCGTGATCAATGCGAGGATCACCCTCACACGGCGCCCATCCCCTTCATCTCGTCCACCCACAAAACATACGGCTGCCTTTGAGCGGAAATGCGTGAAGCGAAAAGAACGCAGGGCCGGGAGGAATCCGGCTGTGTGAAATGGACAGGTTCATGCCGGACCGGGTGGAAATGCCTCCGAAAACAGGCAGAGGGTGAGGGAATATCCCGTCAGTCCTGGAGGCCGCTTTGGCCGGGCGCTGAGGATTTTGACACGCGGATCTTTTTTCTGTGGCAGAGCTCTTTGCAGATACGGGTGATCTCCGGCGTATTGGCGCCCGACGGGGATGAAGGCATGTACCCTTTGCCCCGGCATATTCCGCATGAAGGCGGAAAACGCCGCCTTTACGTGAGCCCGCCGGAGATGGAAAGCAGAGGTTCCTCCGTCTGCCGGGTACCTCAGGAAACCAGGCGCAGGGAAGGATCCCGGATAAACCCGAAACACCCCGGAGTGCATGCTCTGGGGTGTTTCAGCTTTCTGGAAACCAGGAGCAGAGGATTGAGAGCCGGGTGAAAGCGGTGGAACCGGGTCGACGATCCCTGCAGATGCCTTTCGGGGTGATATAAAACCGGATGCACGGAGGAGAAGTCCGTCAGGTACCCGAATGAAAAGGATGGGAACAGAAGCCGCAGGGATGTACCGGGACGATGATCCGGGGGATACGGCCAACCCGCATTGAAGGAGGGACTGATCTGGACGGGAGGTATGGAAACAGGACAGCCCGGATGGCTTCACACCGTCCCGCCGCAGGATGAATAAGCGTGAACAAAATAAAACAGATCCGGGGTTCCGGATCTGTTTCATGGATGGGGAATGCGGCAGGCCCTGGAAAAGAGCACCCTGTCGTATGAGAACCCGAGGAGAAGCGACGTATTTCGCGGGTTTACCCCGGGGAGGGCGAAGCGAGTCAGGATTCTCCAGTGCTTCTGTCATCCCGGGAGGGAAGTGCGCTGTCCGGAAGCGAAAAGGCAATGATCAGAAGCGGCGGTACGACACAGTACAGGGGAAGCAGATAGCGCACCAGCGTACAGGGTCCGAGCAGATAGGACACCCAAAGCACAAGCAGCAGAGCAGGCGAGAGAATCCTCCTGCCGTAACCGCGCCTGCGAAGAAGCAGGAAAAGGAGGCACATGCCCCAGAAGGGAAGGGAGGGAGCCACCAGCAGAGAGAGAAGCGGGAGCTTCTGCAGGGCGTTTCCCCGGCAGATGCGCTCAGTGAGTTGACGGTACAAAGGGAAAAGGCAGCGGGTGTGGATCCCGTCTGCGCTCATGTCTGTCTCCTGGGTTTGCAGATAGCCTTTGTTGAGATATGCGGCCACCTCCGAATACACGCTGGCGTAGGAGGTGTCGTCCGGATACCAGGAGCCAATGTTCAGCAGAAGAAAGGCTTCAAGGGCACACCTGGGATCTGCCCTGATGACGCGGCCCACCAGGGAGAAAAAGTCGCTCCGATGTGCGGAGAGGCGTTCCGCATCCAAGTAGCCCTTGGCCGGGTCGGCAATATGGGGATAGAGGTTCAGTCCTTCCTCTGACACATACCAGCTGCGGATCTCTGAACGGGTCTTCTCATCCAGGGGAGCAAGCCGATAAGCGCGCACCAGCTGCTGGGCAGGAATCGAGTAAAGCTGGAAATCCGGTGCGGGAGCGGGGGAAAGCCATGCGGTCAGGGACAGGTGAAGAACCAGGGCAGTCAGGGGGATTCCTGCGGCGAGGAAAAGCGCAGAGCGCAGGCTGGATTTCCCCAACACCAGGATGCCGGGAATGACCGCCAGGAGAATCAAAGGACCGTTGACCCGCATGGTGCAGGCTGCAAGGACATGGGCGGCAAGCACAAGAGAAAAGGCGGGGCGATTCAGGAGAGACGGCGTTTCAGCAAGCTGCCACAGGCTCAGGACCACATTGGCGCATGCTGCTGCGAAGAGCGTATCCTTGGTCATCGAAAATGCCAGAACCGAAAACACGGGATGCAGCGCAAAGAAGAGAAGCGCCAGAAGGGTTGCAGGCAGGGAGCGGCTGCGGGACAGCGCCATGGTGAGTCCGCGGGAAAGTGTGAGGGAAAGGACGGTCCCCTGAAGCATGGACATGAGCAATACCCCGAAGGTGCGGGAATGCAGATGTTCCCCCAGGGTGATGATGCCGTTCATCAGCACGCTGTGGCCCAGAGGATGCAGGGCGGAATAGGCGCCCTTCAGATGCTGGGCATACTCGCCGGGAAAATCATAGTTGAGCATTCCCGGAAAATAGGCCAGCAGAGTAGGCAGCCAGCAAACCCACAGGATCACTGCGAAAACGGGAAAGGGATGGAAAAGTCCCGACGGGGAGGAAGGCTTCAGGCGCAGCCGGGTGACCTGATCTGTGAGCAGCAGCAGCGTCGGCAGGGTCAGGAGGGGAACCAGAAGGCGACGAAGAAGGGAGGAGAGCCCGGGCAGCAGATGAGAGTACGCAGCCAGTTCCGCTCCCAGGGAGATCGCAAAAGCCAGTGCCAGGGAAAAAGGAAGGCAGGCCAGCAGGGACTTTGGGGTGGCCTGCCGGACAGCCCGCTCAATCAGGGGAAGCAGGCAGATGATCAGCACCGCGGGCAGCACGCCGGAACGGAAGACCGGGCTGTCCGGGTTTCCGGGCATCAGGTAGGGGGCGGAAAGAGCCAGGGCACACAGGACCAGCAGGGCGAATACTCGTGGATGGCGTTTTTCGATGTGCATGGTCAGACCTCAAAAAAAAGGCCCGAACGCATATGCGGCCGGGCCTGGATTCAAATCCGGAAGGGAAGTGTGGCTTCAATTACTTGGCTGCCTTGGGCTTGCGGGCGGGCTTGGCAGCGGTGGTTTTTTCGGCGGGCTTCTTCTCTGATGCTTTTTTCTCCGTGGTCTTCTTTTCGACCGGCTTTTCGGCAGCGGCTTTTGCGGCGGCTTCCTTAGCCTTGTTTTCCGCTTCAATTTCCGCATTGATCCTGGCGCGGAAGGACTTGGCGGACTCTACCAGCGTATCGTACAGCTTGTGATACTTCTGGGCAGAGGTGTACCAGCTGTAATCGCCGGTCATGCCACGCACGATGAGACGATACCAGATCTCGCGGTTGTGCCGGTAATAGTGCACGGCACGACGGACGGTATGGAGCATGTCATGTGCATTGTAGTTGAAGAAGGTGAAGCCATTGCCCTCATCCGTAAACTTGTTGTAGGAGAGCACGGTATCCCGCAGGCCGCCGGTTTCCCGGACGATGGGAATGGAACCGTAACGCATGGCGATCATCTGGCTCAGGCCGCAGGGCTCAAACTGGCTGGGCATGAGGAACATGTCGCTGCCGGCATAGATGCGGTGGGCGAGCTGATGGTCCATGGCGAAGGTGGTGGAAATTCTGCCCGGATATTCACTCTCCGCCCAGGAAAACAGATTGGTGTACTTGGAGTCGCCTACGCCCAGAATGGCCATCTGGATGCCCGTGGACATCAGCTCGCGGATGACGCATTCGATGAGATCAAACCCCTTCTGGTTGGAAAGGCGGGAGATGATGCCCACCAGGGGCACATTGGGATCCACCTGAAGTCCCAGTTCCTTCTGGAGTTCCTGCTTGCAGTATTCCTTGCCGCCGAGATGGTACGGATCGAAGGTGGCATAGATTTTCTTGTCCTTCTCAGGAGCGTATTCATCCACATCGATACCGTTCAGGATGCCGGTGAGCTGATCCTTGCGGGCGCGGAGAAGTCCGTCCAGACGCTCGCCGTAGAAGGCAGTCTGAATCTCCTCAGCATAGCTGGGGGAGACGGTGGTCAGCTGGTCCGAATACACCAGACCGGCCTTCATATAGTTGGCACAGCCATAGCACTCCAGCTTGTCGGGGCTGAACAGATCGTCGCCCAGACCCAGGGTATCCTGCACGGCCTTGATGGGGAAAACACCCTGATACTGGAGGTTATGAATGGTGAAGATGGTTTTGATGTCCTGATAGAAGGGGTAGTGAGCATACTGAATCTTCAGCAGGGCCGGGATCATGCCGGTCTGCCAGTCATGGCAGTGGATGACGTCCGGCTGGAAGTCCAGATGGGTCAGGGCATCGATGACCGCCCGGGCAAAGTAGCCAAAGCGTTCATACTCGTCTCCGCCAAGGCCGTAAATATAGGACCGCTTGAAATACTGCTCGTTATCCACAAAGTAGAAGGTTACGCCGTTTTGCTCCAGGGATTCAATGCCGCAGTACTGATCGCGCCAGCACAGTGTGACGCGGAAGTCGCACACATGTTTCATCTGGTTGCGGTACTGCTCGGGAATCGCACTGTAAAGAGGGAGAATGACCCGGACGTCATTTCCCTGCTGGGCAAGAACGGGAGTGAGTGCGCCGACAACATCCGCCAGACCGCCGGTTTTGATGAAGGGTACGCACTCGGACGCGGCAAACAGAATCTTCATTCGGTAATTCCTCCTTCAATGAAATGATTGTCCGGTGGAAGCGACGCACGTTCCGCCGCCTGTCCGGATCTTGCCTCTTTCCGGACAGGCAGCAGTAAAACAGCTACGAAACAGACCGGAAGAGGTTAAATGACCACGTTTTTGGCGATGACGATGGGATATGCTGCGGGAGCAATCAGACGGCCGTTGCGCCGGATGACGGACTGCTTGTCAAGGATGCAGTGATCGATTTCAGCACCTTCCTGAATATGGGCATCCTGCATGATGATGGAATTCTTGACCACGGCGCCCTTGGCGATGCGCACGCCGCGGAAGAGGATGGAGTTGATGACGGTGCCCTCGATGGTGCAGCCGTTGGCCACCAGAGAGTTGGTGCACTCACAGCCTGCCACATATCGGGCAGGCATATCGTCACGGACCTTGGTGTACACGGGGCGCTCCGAGGGGAAGAGCTGGTTGCGGAAATCGTTCTGCAGAAGGGCCATGTTGAAATTGAAATAGGACTGGATGGAATCGATCTGCCAGGCGATGCCCGTGTACTCGAAACCGTAGACCTTGAGATTGCCCTCATTGATGTTCTTCTGGAGAATGTCCCGTTCAAAGTCATGCAGACCGCTGGCCGCGCCCTGGTCCACCAGCTGGTGCAGCAGCTCCCGCCGGGTGATATACACCTTGAGGGATGCGCAGTCGCCTTTGGGATTGGAGGAACCGATCTCCATGGTCAGAACCTTGCCGTTTTCGTCCACGGTATAGAAAGTGTCGTTCTCACCCTGGGTGGTGCCGGTATGCTCATTGCGGCAGTAGAGCACGGTGACATCTGCACCTGCATTCACATGGAAGCGAAGAGCATCGGAGAAATCAATATTGTAGATGGTATGGCTGTTGGTCAGCACAACATACTCCTGCTTGGAACGGCGCAGGAAGTTCACATTGGAACGAAGCGCGTCCAGCATGCCGGAGTAAACACCCATGTTCTCACGGGTCAGGAAGGGAGGCAGAATCACCATGCCCTGCTTGCCGTGGAGATCCCACTCGCGTCCGGAACCCACATGGTCCATCAGGGAGGAGTAGTTCTTCTGGGTGATGATGCCTACGTTTTTGATGCCCGTGTGCACCATGGAGGAGAGCTGGAAGTCGATGACACGATAGCGGCCAGCGATCGGCATGGCTGCCACTGCGCGCTGGCTGGTAAGTTCACCGAGATGGATGTCGTTTTCGCCGGTGACAATCAAACCCATGACGTCTTTCATTTTCAGGTACCTCCTTATTTCGCGCTGGCTGCGGCACGCTGCTCGTCCGCATCGATCTGGACGCCTGCGGCGACGTGCTCGCCGGGGCCGACAACGGCACCGGGCCCGACAACGGCGATATTGCCGGTCTCTTCACCGACAATGGCGCCTGCGCAGATATGGGCATTCTCGGCAACAATCGCCCGGCGGACCACAGCACCGCGTTCGATGATGGCACCGGGCATGATCACGGCCTGAGTGACCTCAGCACCGGTTTCCACCCGGACGCCGGCAAAGAGGACGGAGTGGTCGATGACGCCGCGGACCTCACAGCCTTCCGTGATGAGGGAATCCACCAACTTGACGCCCTGGTCAATGTAGTGCGGGGGCATGCCGGGATTCCGGGCATAGATGCGCCAGCGCTTGTCCGCCAGGTCGATGGGCATGGGCAGGGTGAGCAGGTCCATGTTGGATTCCCACAGGGACTCGATCGTTCCCACGTCCTTCCAGTATCCCTCGAAGGTGTAGGTGTACAGCTTCTGATTCTCCGCCAGCATGGTGGGAATGATGTTTTTGCCAAAGTCGTTTTCGCTCTTGGGGTCGGCTTCATCCTGCTCCATGTACTTGCGCATCTTGTCCCAGGTGAAGATGTACACGCCCATGGACGCCTTGTTGGACTTGGGATGCTTGGGCTTTTCCTCAAACTCGTCAATCCGGTTGTTTTCATCGGTATGGAGAAGACCGAAGCGGGAAGCATCCTCCCACGGAACCTCACGCACGGCAATGGTCAGATCGGCACCCTTCTCGATGTGAGCGCGAAGCATGGCATTGTAGTCCATCTTATAGATGTGATCGCCGGAGAGAACCAGGACATAATCAGGATCCCACTGCTCGATGAAAGCGATGTTCTGATAGATGGCATTGGCGGTACCCTTGTACCATTCGCCGGTTTTTCCTGTCTGATAGGGGGGCAGAACGAAAACACCGCCATTGGACAGATCCAGATCCCAGGGAGAGCCAGATCCAATGTAGGCATTCAGTTCAAGAGGTCTGTACTGAGTCAGAACACCAACCACGTCAATACCGGAGTTGGTGCAGTTGGAAAGCGGAAAGTCAATGATCCGGAACTTTCCACCGAACGGAACTGCCGGCTTGGCGACCTTCTTGGTCAGAATGCCGAGACGGCTACCTTGTCCACCTGCCAACAGCATGGCAACACATTTTTTCTTCCTCATGGCTCACACACTCCATACATCTGGATTTGTAATTAACGAAATGGAAGCTCCTTCCATTACTTATGAGAGATTATAGCATAGAAAAACTTGGAGGAAAAGCACAAATAATTCCAAAGAAAACAAAAACGATTTCACAAGGTGAGGGAATGAGGATTGTCGCTCTGTTCTGAAAACGCAGGCGGATTATTGAATCCTTCCGGATGAGGACGGAAGCCCGGGAAGGTCCGCAGTGGAAGCGGATGAGGCTCCGGAGGCAGATGAAATGGACATTCGCTCCGGCCTGCAAATTGCCAAGCGGGAAAAGGTAGGGTATAATTTCCGGGGAAAGGTGAGATTATGGAAGAGAGAATGCGGCTTGACCGTTTTTTGTCCGTTTGTGTAGAGGGAACCCGGACGCAGTTTCGTGACATGATCCGTTCAGGACGCGTCCAGGTGGATGCGGAAACCGTGAGGGATCCCGGGACAAAAGTGGACGCAGGGAGCGCACAGGTCAGCCTGGACGGCAGGATGCTGGAGTACAAACGTTTCCGGACGCTGATGCTCAACAAACCTGCAGGGGTGCTGACGGCGGCAAGGGACCGGAAACAGAAGACCGTGATGGACCTGTTCCCGGCGCTGATGGCCCAGGTGGGTTGCATGCCTGCCGGCAGGCTGGACAAGGATACGACCGGACTGCTGATTGTCACCAGTGACGGCAACCTGGCCCACCGGATTATTTCCCCCTCATGGGAAACCGGCAAGGTGTACGAGGCCCGTGTAACGGGGAAGGCGACGCCGGAATGCATCCGGAAGCTGGAGAGCGGGATGCACGTGGCGGATGCGGACGGCGAATTTGATGCCCTTCCGGCGCAGGCGAAAATTCTGGAGGCCGGTGAAACGGAAAGCATCGTGCGCCTGGCGATCTGCGAGGGCAGGTACCATCAGGTCAAGCGGATGCTCTTTGCCTGCGGGCATCCGGTGACGGCGCTTCGCCGCCTGGCCATCGGGGGCGTGTGGCTGGATCCCGGACTGCCGGAGGGCGGATGGCGGGAAATGACACAGGAAGAGGTCTCCCGTCTGTCCATGCCGGCCTGTCTGTTTGAAGAGGAGAGAAACTGATGGCGGATCATTACTTCACGGCACAGCCGGAAAGCGAGCACCGGGAAACGCGCTTTGATATGGAGTTTTTGGGAAAGACCCTGCATTTCATGACCGATGCGGGCGTGTTTTCACGGGAACACGTGGACCCGGGCAGCCAGCTGCTGTGCAGAAGCCTCCGGGAAGATCTTCAGGGCGATGTGCTGGACATGGGCTGCGGATGGGGCGCCATGACGGTGATGACACTCAGCCGGTTTGCACATGTGCGGATGACCATGTCGGATATCAATGAAAGGGCGCTGGAACTGGCCCGCGCAAATGTGGCCGCCAACGGAATGCAGGCTGCATCCGTGCTTTCGGACGGCTTTGCCGGTGTGGACGGATCCTTTGATGCGGTCATCATGAATCCTCCCATCCGTGCGGGGAAGAGCGTGATTTACGGCATGTTCCGGGATGCCCTCGATCACCTGCGTCCCGGCGGGGAACTGTGGCTGGTCATTCGCAAAAAGCAGGGCGCAGACAGCGCCAAAAAGTATCTGGAAACCCTGTATGCCCGCGTGGAGACGGCGGAGCGGGACAAGGGATACCATATACTCAGATGTGTGAAGGAAGAAAACGACCTGCAGGTAATCAGCACCTGAAAAGGGTGCAGGGCGACCTGCCGGGAAAGACAGAGCAGGAAAGGGGAATGATAAATATGGAGATCAATGAGAGACTGGATGCGGCGCTGGCTGCCCGCAGCGAGGATATGGAGAGAACCCTGGCCGGATGGATCAAAGTTCCCTCCGTGCGGGGTGAGGCGGAGGAAAACGCCCCCTTCGGACGGGAAGTGCGGCGCATGCTGGATACCGCGATGGCAGACATCCGCCGTCTGGGAATGACCCCTCGGAATATCGACGGCTATGCCTGCGACACGGAAATCGGTGAGGGAGAAGAGGTTATCGCTGTTCTGGCGCACCTGGATGTGGTCCCGGAGGGAGAGGGCTGGCATTCGGATCCTTACGGCGCTGAAATCCGGGACGGACGGATGATCGGACGCGGAACCTCCGATGACAAGGGCCCTGCAGTGGCGGCGCTGTATGCCATGAGGGCGATTCAGGATGCCGGAATTCCCCTGCGCAAGCGCTGCAGGCTGATCCTGGGCTGCGATGAGGAGACCAGCATGGAGGACCTGGAGTATTATGATAAAAAGCTGGGGCTGCCGGACAAGGGATTCTCTCCGGATGCCAATTTTCCGCTGATCAATACGGAGAAGGGAATCTTCAATCTTGTGCTTCGTGCACCCATGACCTGTGAGGGGATTGTGAGCATTGAAAGCGGCACCCGTTCAAATGTGGTTCCCGGCGAAGCCCGGGCGGTGCTTCAGGGGGATCTCCGTGCGGAAGTTGCGGAAGCCTTTGAGCCGGAGGATGAGGAATGCAGTATTGAAGCCTGTCTGGTGGAAGGCAATACCCATGTGATGGTGAAGGGCTTTTCAGCCCATGCCAGCAAGCCGCATCTGGGAAGAAACGCGGCAAAGATGCTGCTCTCGACGCTGTGCAAACTTGAACTGGGCGGCGAAGCGGTGCGGATTCTGGATGAAGCCGCAGGAAAAGAGACCGCCGGACAGGCCATGGGGATTGCCGGAAGTGATGAGGTGTCCGGGGACCTGACCCTGAACCTGGGAATCCTCAGGTGCCGCGACGGAAAGATAGAGGTCGAGTTCAACTGCCGTTATCCGGTTTTCTTTAACGGCGAACTGGTGATGGAGACGATTGAAAAACGCCTGGCTCCCGGCGGGTTTGTGAAGGTATCGGGAGTGAACATGCCTCCCCACCATGTTCCGGCAAACTCGGAAATCGTGACGCGGCTGATGGAGGTATACAACGAGATTAATGACACGGATGAGAAGCCTTTTGCCATCGGCGGCGGGACTTATGCACGCCACCTGAAGGAGGGCGTGGCCTTTGGAATGATCTTCCCGGGTGAACCTGAACTGGAGCATCAGCCGGATGAAAGCATTTCGCTTGAAAACTTCCACCGTGCAGCCCGAATCTATGCCTATGCCATCCTGGCGCTGTGTGCCTAAAAATAGTCCCCCTGCAGATGACGATGTCTGCAGGGGGACTATTTTGTTCCTGAATCAGGGCCCCTCGTACCGCGAGAAACGGGAAATGAGAGCGGACAGTCCCCTGGCAGGGGGCGGAAGAGGGGGATCCGGCAGCTCGATGTAGGTGTATTTGTAGGCGTTGATGACCCGGGTGTCCTGAAAGGCGCGTTCTTTCTTGAAGTTGAACTGGTAATTCTGATGGACATGCCCGTGAAGCATGAAGGCGGGATGAAACTCCTCCATGAGGCGGAGAAAGCAGGAAAACCCCGTGTGTGCACGGTCCGTGTCATCTCCCAGTCCCTCTGCGGGAGAATGGGCCAGCAGAATGTCAAATCCCTGATTACGCCTGAGCGCGGGACGGAGACGACGGATCCGACGGGCCATCTCATGCTCAGTATATTGGTTTTTGCCGAGATTGTAGCGCATGGAACCGCCCAGCCCCAGAATCCGGACTCCCCGGAATACGTAAAGCTGGTCCTCAATGCAGATGCAGCCCTCGGGAGGCGCGTGATCATAAATATCGTCGTGATTCCCGTGAACGTACAGGATGGGTGCATTGGAAAAACAGGTCAGGAAGGACAGATAGGAGGAAGGCAGATCTCCGCAGGAGAGAATCAGATCGACATTCTCCAGCTTCCGGCGGTCCAGAAATTCCCAAAGGGTTTTTTCAGGCTCATCGGCCAGAACGAGAATCTTCATGATGTGACTCCTCACTATTCGCTGGTCGGTTCTTCCCGGACCGGAGTGCCGGCAAGCCCCAGGGTGGGATCCGACGTGCTGTTGCCTGAAACGCCGAGGGCCGGATCGGCAAGCCTGTTTCCTGTGGAGGCGTGAAGTCCCTGAATGGAGGCCATGCGCTGTGCAGGACCGGTGAGTTCTCCGATTTCGGGAATCCGTCCTTCCACATTATCCAGCAGGTAGTCCATCTGAATGATCTGCTGAAGTTTCAGCGCTCCCTTTTCAAGACGGACATTTCCGGCCTGATCCACCAGCGGCGCAGTGAAGGGAGAGAGGCGTCCGGCTTTCAGGTCCTCCCGAAGGGTGGAAGCGAGAAGCTGAATCCTTGGCGGGATTTTATCCGAACAGAGCACATCAATGGCTCCTGTGGACATGCCCATATAATAGTTGAGGGCGCGGTCAGGATGCTGATCCCCTTCCTCTTCCCATGCACCGGTGAGGATGCTTCGGATAATGCCCTGGTAGACACGGGACCAGTTGAGTACCGGCATGGCCAGGTTCTGGATTCGGCCGTTTGTGATGGAATACAGGCCGTATGCGCGGGTTTCCATGAGCGGCGCGCTGATGTCCCGGTTGGAGATGATGCTGATCCCCCGCTCATGCATGGCTGTTTCGGGATTGTGCCCTTCAATGGTGGACCAGTCGAGGACCACCTTTGCACGGGGGTTGACCATCTGCGCGCCGAGGGCAAAGGCGTTGACCGAAGCGGGAATCCCGTAAATGGGGTAATCCGCGATATAACCGATCTGGTTGTTTTCCGTCAGAATGCCGGCAATGGCGCCCAGAATGAATTTGGCTTCGAAAATGCGGAGATAATAGGAACGGATATTGTGATAGCTGGCAAGGAGGGAGCAGTTGAGGATCTTGCATTCGGGGTGGGCGGTGCTCACCAGCATGCAGGCATCCATGAAAACGGGGGAGGTGGCGAAAATCACGCGATAGCCGGAGGAGATCAGCTCCTCCATCTTCTGCGGGGCGGTGTCCGCACCGACATTGTCCACCCGAAGCGCCTCCACATGATCGCCAAAGGCTTTTTCCAGAGAGGACCGTCCCAGTTCATGCCAGTAGGTCCAGCCTGACAGTTCCGGAGAACGGTTGTACAGGAAGGCGCACTGCAGTTTTCTGTAGGTGCGGTGCAGCAGAGAAGAAATAAAGCTGGGGTTTTCTTCGGAAGGCTCGGACAGGATCGCGGCGGATTTGTTGGCTGCGGCCACGACGTACTCGTTGCGCAGCTTGATGATATCCGCCTTGAACTGTGATGGGGTGCAGTCCAGAGCATGGTTGTAACTGAAAATCTGCAGATAAATCAGGAATGCATCGCTGACGGGCAGGGTTTCGCCCATGCCGGATTCCTGATAGGCCTGACTGAAACGGTAGAAGGCGGAGCGAAGATCAAAGATGTCGTTCTCGTTCCATTTGACTCCGGGTGTTTTGAGGGTCAGGGCGTAAAGCCTTGGAAAACCGCCTTCATGATTGAAGAGGATTGTGCTGATGGAGGTGTCGCGATAAAAGGTGAGAAACTCCTGGTAAATCCGGTAGCGGGGCGTATCCTCCGGCTCGGGAAGGATGCGTGTGACTTCAGCCTCAATAAAGGGGGAGTCCAGCATTTTGCTGACGCTGATGCGTTTGTTGCCTTCCAGAATGTAGAACAGGTTGTAATACTCAAAAGCGCGGACAGGCTGATTGATGCCTTCTTCGATGACGGAGGTATAGAGGTCTGACCACTTGGTGGCAAATTCGGTGTTCTCATGCAGAAGGGGATAAAAACTGGAGGAAAAAGCGGTGGTGCGGCCGCGGGTAACGGTCCCTACAACCTGTGAAAGGGGGATCTGTACAAGACCGAGACTGACCTGGGACATGTGCGTCAATCCGGGCAGCATGTCAGCCAGAACAGGAAGATAGGGGTCTTTGCCTGCATCTTGAGCAGCGCGGACCTCGCGAAGAGCCCTCTTGCGGGCATCGGTATATTCAGGAATCGCCATAAAGATCACCTCATCTACAGGGTACTTGATGGCAGTATACCACGAATGAAAGAGCACGCAAAGCCGGAGAAAAGAAAGCGGTAAAAGGATTTTTTGAAGCTGTTAAAATTTTAACGATGATTTTCGAAAAAAAGGTGTTGACAGCACCCGGGTTCGGTGATAAACTGCGCAAGCTGTCGGCGGGAAACGAACGACAGCGGATCCTTGAAAACGATACAGAAAACAAGAACGCGGAACCGCTTTCTGTCCGGGAAGCGGTTCAAGAGAAGACAGTCAATTCGAAATG
>CACYCQ010000283.1:0-2002 GCA_902772995.1 uncultured Eubacteriales bacterium | reverse complement strand
GAAAAGACGGAGGAGCAGGCGGACGTGGTGGTGGCCAACATCATCGCGGATGTGATCTGCTACCTGTGCACGCCGGCCAGAAAGCACATTCGAAAAAACGGCATCTTCATCTGCTCCGGGATCATCCGGGAGCGGGAGGGGGATGTGCTTGCAGCCCTTGAGCAGGGGGGATATCAGGTGGAGCGCAGACTGGAAAAAGGAGAGTGGGTGTGCCTTGCGGCCCGCCCGAAAGCGTGATGCACAGGTTTTTTGCCGGAAGGCTGGATGACAGGCGGGCGGAACTTTTGCCCGAGGAGGTCCCCCATGCCCTGCGGGTGCTCCGGCTGCAGGCGGGGGATGCGGCCGAGCTCCTGATGGAAGGGGAAAAATGGTCCGCTGAAATTTGTTCCATCGAAGGCCAGCGCGTCATCTGCCGCCTGCAGGGGCGCCTGCCGTCTGCGGAGCCGGGGGTGGAGGTGACCCTCTTCCAGGGGCTGCCCAAGGCGGAGAAGATGGAGTGGGTGATCCAGAAGGCCACGGAGCTGGGCGCCGCCCGGATCTGCGCGGTGGCCATGGAGCGGAGCGTGGCGAAAATCGGCGGCCGCGAAGCGGACAAAAAGCGGGAACGCTGGCAGAAGATCGCCTGCGAGGCGGTCAAGCAGAGCGGGCGCTGCCGGGTCCCGGAGGTCCGGATATGTACCCTTTCCGAGGCGGCGGAAATGGCGCGGGACCTGGACCTGTTTCTGGTCCCCTGGGAGGAGGAAAGCGGGCTCCGGCTCTCTGGGGCGTTGGCGAAGCGGGAGAAGCCCCAGGGGCGCATCGGACTTCTCATCGGCCCGGAGGGGGGCATTTCAAAAAACGAGGTGGAGCTTCTTCGGCAGGCGGGCGCCCTGCCGGTGTCCCTGGGGAGGCGGATCCTCAGGACGGAGACGGCGGCCCTGGCGGCGCTTGCCGCGGTGATGGCGCTTTCGGGAGAAATGTGAGGACAGCCGGCCGGATGCGGGCCGGAAGAAGGAAAGACAGATGGGACTGACTAGAAAACAGTTTGACGTGCTGGAAGTGCTCGCCGCGCGCTGCGGGGTGCTGACGCAGCGGGAATTGGAAAAGGCCACGGGCTACTCCCTGGGAACGGTGAACCGCGTGCTCCGGGAGCTGTCCGGCCTGGGGTTTGTCGAGGACGGGAGCATCACCCCGGCGGGGCTGGAGGCGCTTGAACCCCACAGGGCCAGGCGCGCCGTCTTCATCGCGGCGGGCTTTGGCAGCCGGATGGTTCCGATCACCTTCAATACGCCCAAGCCCCTGGTCCGCGTCCATGGGATCCGGATCATTGACCGGCTGATCGACGCCTGCCTTCAGGCCGGCATTGAGGAGATCGTCATCGTCCGCGGCTATCTCGGGGAACAGTTTGACCAGCTCCTCTACAGGTACCCGGGGATCCGTTTTCTCGACAATCCGCTCTACAACGAGGCGAACAACATCTCCAGCGCCCTGGTGGCCCGGGACCTGCTGTCCAATGCCTATGTGTTTGAGGCGGACCTGCTGATCCACAATCCGCAGATCATCCGGAAGTACCACTACTCCTCCGACTTTCTGGCGATCCGGAAGGACCGCTCCGATGACTGGTGCTTCCGGGTGAAGGACGGGATCATCGTCGAGGAAAAGGTCGGCGGGGAGGGGGAGGACATCTGGCAGATGGTGGGCATCAGCTACTGGAACGGGGACGACGGCCGCAGGCTGAGCCAGGACATCCAGGAGGTGTTCCGGTCCCCCGGCGGCAGGGAAAGGTACTGGGAACAGGTCCCGCTGGTGTACAGGAAGGAACACTACCAGGTTGAGGTGCTGCCGTGCACGGAGCAGGATATCGTGGAGATCGACACCTTCAAGGAGCTGAAGGCCATCGACAGGACCTACGAGGTGTGACCCGCACTCCGGAAGGGGGAGGGTTCCGCGGGGGAAAATGCGGACAGGGGGGCTGCGGGAAAGGGATGTTCAATTTCCAAACTTTTGCAAGACAAATTGAACG
>CACYCQ010000282.1:0-4766 GCA_902772995.1 uncultured Eubacteriales bacterium | reverse complement strand
TCGTGGATGCTCTGATAGGAAAGGCCCATCTTTTCCTCGTCGCTCATGCCGGACAGGCCGTCGGTGGGTGTTTTGACCACCAGGTGCCGGGGAATCTCCGGCAGGGTGAGACCGACCTGCACCACCTCCACGCTGGTGAGGGAGAGGAGGGTGGCAAAATCGCAGGAGGTGTCCCCGTCCCTGGTGCAGTACCCCACGGTGGCCTCGGAAAGGTTGCCGGTACCGGCAAGGCGCGCCCCCAGGGCCTGGGTGATATAGCGGAGGGTGGTCATGCGAAGACGCGGGCCCACATTGATATCGCTTTCCCGGCTTTCGGGGAGGTCAAAGCCCTCCCCGTCGCCCGCATGGATTGCCGCATGGAGGGCGCGGTGCATGGCGCCGATATTGACGGTGCGCGCATGGATGCCCAGGGCGCGGCAGACCTCCATGGAATCGGCGATGTCCGCCTGCTCGCCGTCGGGCATCATGACCCCGTAGACGTTCTCCGGCCCCAGGGCCCGGGCGCACAGGGCGGCGGTCACGGTGGAATCCTTGCCGCCGGAAATTCCCACCACCACCCGGGTGAAGCCCTGCTGTGCGGACAGGCGGCGGATGTTGTCAATCAGATGGTCGCGCGCGGCGACGGCATCAAAGCTGTCTGTCATGGTTTTTCCCTCCCTGCTCGTTGAGCATCTGCATCTTCATCTGATAATAGGCCGGGGACATGTCCAGATAATGGATGTGCGGGTTGGAGAAGCGCTGTTCCTCCTGCCAGATTTCCGTCTTCAGCTGGAAGCGGACCCGGTCGGCAATCGTGCGGATTTCCTCAGGCTCCTGGGTCCGGATGCCCGAACGGATGACGCACTTCTGAAGCTTGCGCGCGGTGCAGTTGATAAAGCTTTTCTTTTTCCAGGGACGCATCGGATCCACGAAGGGGTATTCCTCATCCAGGTTCACCGTTTCTCCGGCCATGGTGATCAGGTCGGCCAGCGCCATGCCCCTCTCGTCATACACGCGGTAGACATCCTTGAGCCCCGGGTTGGTGGTCTTTTCAACGGTATCGGAAATCTTGATGCGGGGATCAAACACCCCGTTCTTTCCCACGGCGCACAGCTTGTACACGCCGCCGAAGACCGGTTCGGAGCGGGCGGTGATCATGCGCTCGCCCACGCCGAAGCCGTCGACGCAGCCGCCCTGGGAGAGGATGGAGGTGATGGTGTATTCGTCCAGGCTGTTGGAAATGATGATTTTGGCCTCCGGGAACCCGGCGTCATCCAGAAGCTTGCGGGACTTGCGGGTGAGATAGGCCAGGTCTCCGCTGTCGATGCGGATGCCGAAATTGCGGGAGCGGATGCCGGATCTGCGCATCTCTTCAAAGACCCGGATGGCATTGGGCACACCGCTGCCGAGCACATCATAGGTGTCCACCAGCAGGATGCAGTTGTCGGGGTAGCGCTCGGCGAACTTGCGGAAGGCCAGCAGTTCGTCCTTGTAATACATGACCCAGCTGTGGGCCATGGTGCCGGAGACGGGAATGCTGAAACGCTGGCCGGCCAGGACGGTGGCGGAGCCGTTGACGCCGCCGATCATGCAGGCGCGGGCACCCAGCACGGCCGCGTCGTTGTTGTGGGCTCTGCGCGCGCCGAAATCGGAGACTATCCGGCCGCCGGCCGCACGGACCACCCGCTGCGCCTTGGTGGCGATGAGGGACTGATGGTTGAACTGGGTCAGGATTTCGGTCTCCACCAGCTGGGCCTCCACAATGTCCGCCACCACGGTGATGACAGGTTCATTGGGGTAGATGATGGTGCCCTCGGGGAAGGCGTACACATCGCCGGTGAAATGGAAGGTGGACAGCCAGTCAAGGAAGCGGCTGTCGTACAGGCCCAGACTGCGCAGATAAGCGATGTCCGCCTCGTCAAAATGCATGTTTGTCAGGTAATCCACGATCTGCTCAAGGCCTGCAAAGATGGCAAAGCCGCCTCCGTCCGGATTGCGGCGGTAGAAGACATCGAAGGCGACCTTGGTGCCCTGCTGGTCAGGATCTAGGAAATACCCGTTCGACATGGTCATCTCATAGAGATCCATCATCATGGACGGGTTGTTGGCATATTTGTTCACGGAAATCCTCCTTTGTCCGGCATGGGAAAACCGGTCTGTGATGATATCACAGATGGGCCCCTGGGTTTTTGATATAAGTCGTGGCACAGCATAATGCGCGGGAATGGGAATGTCAAGCTTCAAAACATCCTTTGAGAAAAGGAAAAAGCGGGAAACAACCATTTTCAAAAATGGGAAAAATGAACAAAAATGACACGGGAATTTTGGAATGCAAAAAGGCGCGCGCCTGCGGGGCACAGATTGCGGAAGGGCAATTTGGGGTGGTATACTCTTCGAAGGACTGAAGGTCCCAGTTCATCACAAGGTGAGGTGATTTCATGGACGCCGGCGATTATGGCGGGCGATGCGGCGATGGCAGCTGCGACGTGCCCTTATGCAGTGGACCGGCATCTGTGAGCCGGACCGGGTGCTCCAGCAGACATTGCCCTTTCTGGCAGCGGTCAATGCGGCCCTGACGGCAGGGGGAATCACAGTTCCGATGCCCGTGGGCGCGTGACCGCTTCCGTTGATTCGAGTAAACGGAAGGAGGGGCCCCGATGGACGAGGAAAAGGAGAAAATCGAAGAACAGTCCCAGGGAAGGGAAAAACGGGAAGGACAGTCCCAGGGAAAGGAAAAGCGGGAAGGTCAGTCCCAGGGAGACGTGCAGGTCAGGGACTATGATCAGGAGATTGTGGGGATCATCCGTGCAGGTCTGTCCCCCATGCTGCTGCGTGAAAAGGTGCTCAGCTATCATGAAAATGACATTGCGGAAGCACTGCCTCAGTTGACGGCCGATGAACGCAGCCGCCTGTTCAGTGTCCTGGATTCCCAGACGCTCACCGACATCCTGGACTATGCCGAGGATGTGGGCAAGTACTTTGGGGAGATGAACATCAAAAAGCAGCTGGAGATTCTGGGGTTCGCAGAGGCGGACACCGCAATCCGGTACCTGCGCGAGCTCCCCAAGACCGAACGCAAGACCCTCATCGACCTGATGGACGATGACGACAAAAAGGATATCGCGCTGATCGGGTCCTTTGACGAGGACGAGATCGGCAGCAAAATGACCACCAACTACATCCGCATTCCCGTGGGGATTTCCGTGCGGGAGGCCATGCGGGAACTGGTGGAGCAGGCTGCGGAACACGACAACATCTCCACCCTCTATGTGGTGGACAAGGATGGCGTGTTTTACGGGGCCATCGACCTGAAGGACCTGATCATCGCGCGGGAAGGCGCCACGCTTCGTTCGCTGATGCGCTCTTCCTACCCCTATGTGTACGCCCATGAGCAGGTGGACGACTGTATCGAGCGCATCAAGGCCTACTACGAGGACTCCATCCCCGTGCTGGACGACAACAACCGTCTGGTGGGCGTCATTACCGCCCCCGATGTGGTGGAGGTCGTGGATGAGGCCATGGGCGATGACTACGCGAAGTTTGCGGGCCTGTCCTCCGAGGAGGACCTGAAGGAGCCTGTTTTCAAGAGCATGGGCAAGCGTCTGCCCTGGCTGATCGTGCTCCTGTTCCTGGCCCTCATCGTTTCCAGCGTGGTGGGCATTTTTGAGGGCGTGGTCGCCCGTCTGACCCTGATCATCAGCTTCCAGTCGCTGGTTCTGGACATGGCCGGTAACGTGGGCACGCAGTCCCTGGCCGTGACCATCCGGGTGCTCATGGATGAGAACCTGACCGGACGCCAGAAACTCGGGCTGGTCCTCAAGGAGGCCCGGGTGGGGCTGCTCAACGGCATGGTGCTCGGCACCGGATCCTTTGTGCTGATCGGACTGTTCGTGATGTTTGCCAAGGGCAGGCCGGCACCCATGGCGTTTGGCGTGTCCGCCTGTACGGGCATCGCCCTGATGATCTCCATGGTGCTCTCCAGCCTTGCGGGCACCACGATTCCCATGCTCTTCAAAAAACTCAAGGTGGACCCGGCAGTGGCTTCCGGTCCCCTGATCACCACCATCAATGACCTTGTGGCCGTGGTTGTCTATTATGGCATGGCCTGGCTGCTGCTGATCAATTTCATGAAGCTGTAAAGGCGGTGCCTGGATGTTTCGCTGGCTGAATTCTCCCGGGGAACAGATGAAATTCGCGTTTGTTCTGGGAAATGCGCTCGTATGGATATTTGCCTGGTCAAACGGGTATGTGCCTCCGCCGGGCCTGGGCGGGCGGCTGGGAGCCTATCTGGGGTGCGCCCTGGTGGCTGCGGTCTTTCCCGGACTGCCGGCCTGGCTTCTGATCAGGCATTTTGCGAAGAAAAAGGGAGAAGACGGGGATTTCTCCAGAAAATCCAAATGAATGAAAAAGACGCTTCCGGTTCCCGGAAGCGTTTTTTAGCCCGGACATTCCGGGGAAAGGAAGGCGCTTGATGAAATCAAGGAAGGCAGGATGCCTGCTTGCGGGACTGCTGCTGGTGCTCGGCTGTGCCATGGCGGATGCGGAGGTGCTTCTGGGCGGCTGGTGGGATGCCGGGGCGGAGGTGCTCTCCGGGGCGGACCGGCAGCTGCGGTCACGGCTGCAGGGAGAGGCGGCCGACTGGCAGGCGGTGGAAGGCGTACTGGGGGAAGGCTGGTGGACAGCCGGAGACGAGGAACTGAAGCTGGCCTGTGAGCAGGTGGAAAACCACCTGGCCAGTCTGCAGCAGACGACGGCGGCAGGCGGCGAAGGTCAGCCCCTGAGCCTGG